>JALORM010000087.1 GCA_025458985.1 Paracoccaceae bacterium
GGCAAGGTTGTCGGGGTCGTAGCCATAGGACGAGATCAGCCGCCGGAACTCTCCGGCGATGTCGGCGCGGTCAAGCGACAGCGCGATGTCGCGGACCCGGCCCGCATCATTGCCTCCGTACATCGCCGCCAGCTCGCGGCGGATATCCGCGCCCACCTCGGGCGACCATTGGAAGGCCAGAGCTTCCGGCCCCGCGGCCGGCGCCGGCGAACCCTCGGGAGTCCCGAAGAACGTCTCGGGCACCTTCATGGTCGAGGCGTGGTCGTAGAACGCCATGAATGGAACATCGGGTGCGCTCATCTGCGCGTGAACGGCGGCGGATGGCAGCGAAAAGGCCGCGACAAGCGCAAGGGCAGGAAGCACTGGCCAGCGGGGGGCTGCGCGCGGCAGGAAGAACGCGAACGACTGCATGTCGCATTTCCTTCTGCAGATGTTCCGCCGTCCTGGCTGCGCCGGTGTCCCCCGCGCGGCCGCGCGACGCCTGCAACGTCCACCGACTCGGGCGCGGCGATCAAGCTGCCGATGACGCCCGCGTCGCAGGCGGACCAACCCTGCGCGGGAAACCGCCCGCCAGCGTGCCGCGATCGGCGCGGCGGCGGGCGGATCGACAGGTTGAACGCCCGTGCGCCCCCGGCGGACGCGTCCTTCAGCACCCGGCGGCCGGGTCGTCGTACTCGAAATCCGCCGTGGCGCGGGGCTGCGCAGCTGAAGCAGTCGCCGCGCCGGACTTCGGATGCCGACGAGGCACTGCTTCCACCCGCCATCGTCTGCTGCAAATCCCGGCATAGATCATGGATGCTGCCGGCATTGCTTCGGGGGGGTGTCCGGCTCGGAGTCGGTCACCAAGGAGCGACACCGGTTCAGGCCGGACGACCCGTCGGTCAGCGTCTGGACCACGGCCACCGCGCCCCACCGGTGAGGTGCAATCCGGCTGTCCGAGAGGATCAGCCCGGCGATGCGGTGCACAAGGTCGTCCTTCCTGGTGATGCCAATGCCTTCAGCCCGCACCGCTATGTCGGCTTGGCACGCCGCCGCCGCCTCGCCGCTCTCGCGCAAGCCGGCTTCCCGGATGCGTCGGCGTGATGTTCTTGCCGCCCGCCCGATCATGCCAGGAAGATCCGGCAGGACTTCCGCAGGCACCCGGAGAGCCCTCAAGGGTCTGTCGCAAGGGCCGAACCACCCAGCCGCCTGCCGGGACCCGCAAGCGCTGCGGCGCGCGTGCAGGTGGCGCGGCGCGGTGGCCCGGTCTTCCGGTCGCCGCCTGCACGGCGGTGGCGGGTGCGTCGCTGGCCCCGGCATGGCGGCGCAGTCCCCCCTGAACGTCCGGTGGCGGGCTACGAGCCTTGCCAGGGCGTGCCGGCCGGATGGTCCTCGTGATCAGGAAGCAGCGCCCCAAGCAGCCGGCGCGCCCGCCGCGTGTCGCGGAACTGCACGCCGATCTCAAAGTCCGAGGCCCAGACCGCCCTACAGTCGAAATGACCGATCCCCTCGATCACGATGGCGCGCAGCCCGTCGTGACGCCCCAGACCGTAGGGCAGCGGCAGGCGTATCCTTGCGCCGCCGAAGGAAAGGTTCACCGTCCTGCCGTGCAGCGTGCCGAATTCGGCCTCGACCAGGACCGGAAGATCGATCGCATGGCGCACATGACCCCGACGCTCGGCTACGGCTGCATGGATGGACATCGGGTGCCTCCTGACCGGTGATCGGCCAGTCTTGGTCCCGTCCGATTAAGAAGTTCCTCACGGCGCGGGGCCAAACCGGTTCGAATTTTCCGGACAGTCCGCAACCCGCTTCACCCAAAATTAGCGCCCCGCCCGGTACCCCGGCAGCCGGATGACAAGCGGAGGAAGCGACGTGTCAGTCGACGAGGAACGCCTGGACCTGTCGGATGTCAGGTGGATCGACCGGCCTGAGCTGCTGGTCGAACGCCTGCTGTCGGACGCCGATCACCCGGTCACGGCCGACTGCAGCAGGCTCGGCGCGCCGCCGGCGCTGCTGATCCAGACGCTGGTCGCGGCACGCCGGACGTCCCGCGCGCGAGGCGGCCGGATCACGCTTGGCGGCATGACGCCGGCCTTCCGCGAGGCGGTCCATCTGCTTGGCCTGCATGACGAGGTCCTGGAGGACGATGGCTGACATGACAACTGTTCTTGCAATCGACGATTCCCTGACGATCCGGCAACTGGTCTCCCAGACGCTGGAAGCTGCCGGCTTTTCGGTGACCACAGCCTCGGACGGGCGCGAGGGGCTTGTCGCCTTCGACAAGGCCAGGTTCGACGCGGTCATCACCGACGTGAACATGCCGAATCTCGACGGCTTCGGCGTGATCGAGGCGATCCGCAACGGCACCACCAACCGCCGCGTGCCCATCCTCGTGCTCACGACGGAAAGTGGCGCCGAGCTAAAGGACCGCGCGCGCCGCGCCGGGGCGACGGGCTGGATCGTCAAGCCATTCGACGACACGGCACTGATCGATGTGCTGCACCGGCTGACCGGCGGGCAGGCCAGGCAATGAACGACAGCCTCAAGGCAACCTTCTTCGCCGAGTGCGAGGACCTGCTCGAGGCTCTTTCGAGCGGCCTTGCCGTCGTGAGCGAGGGCGCCCATGACGCCGAAACCGTCAACGCGATCTTCCGGGCGGTGCACTCGATCAAGGGCGCGGCGGGCGCCTTCGCGCTCACCGATCTGGTGAACTTCGCGCACCGGTTCGAAACCGTGCTCGACCGGATCCGCTCGGGGACGCTCGAGATCGATGCCGAGGTCCTGCGCATCATCACCCGGTCCAGCGACGTGCTGGCCGATCTCGTCGAAGCCGCGCAGAGCGAAAGCGGGGCCATCCCCGAGGCGATGGATGGCCTGGTCCAATCGCTGACCGACCTCGGCGAAGCCCCTGCCGCCGGCGGCGCCGCCGCGGCTGACGCCTTCGCCTTCGAACCGGTGGCCTTCGCGCCGATCTGCCTCGACCTTCCCGCAGCCGAGCGCGTGTTCCACGTGGCCTTCACGCCTCACCGCGCGCTCTACGAGAACGGCCACGAGCCCGCGCGGTTGTTCGCCGCTCTCGCCGAACTCGGGGCGGTCGAGGTGCGGTGCGACACGAGCCGCCTGCCGGAGCTCGACCGCCTCGATCCGGCAGAGAGCTATCTGTCCTGGACCATCGTGCTGCGCGGCGACATCGCGGAAGGCCGCATCCTGCAGGTCTTCTCCTTCGTCGAGGGTCTGTGCGACCTGACGGTCGACCTGGTGGACGAGGGCGTGCCGCACGAACCGCCGGCTCTCCTTGTCCACGAGTCCGACGGTACCGACAAGGGCGGGGCGCACATGGCGCCGGTCGACACTCCCGCACCGGCTGCCGGGCCTGTCGGCGCTGCCCCCGGCGGGGCGCCGAAGGCCGCCCGGCCCGCTACCCCGGGTCAGCCCGCGGCCGCACCTGCGGCCACGCTGCGCGTGGACCCCGAGCGTGTCGACAAGCTGATCAACACGGTGGGCGAGCTGATCATCAACCATGCGGTGATCACACAGAAGGTCATCGCCTCTGGCATTCCGCAGAATTCCGACCTGATGGCCGACCTCGACGACTACCGCCATCTGGCGCGCGAGATTCAGGAAGGCGTGATGGCCATCCGTGCCCAGCCGGTCAAGCCGCTGTTCCAGCGCATGGCGCGCATCGTCCGGGAGGCCGCCGAGGCGACCGGCAAGGACGTCGTGCTGGTCACCGAAGGCGAGGCGACGGAGGTCGACAAGACCCTGGTGGAGCGCCTGGCCGACCCGCTGACCCACATGGTGCGCAACGCAGTCGACCATGGCATCGAACCGGCCGAGCGTCGGGCGGCCGCCGGCAAGCCCCTGCCGGCCACCGTGCGCCTGTCGGCCGCACACCGGTCGGGCCACGTGCAGATCGAGGTGGCCGACGATGGCGGCGGGCTAAACCGTGAAAGGGTCCTTCAGACGGCGATCGCCAAGGGCCTCGTCTCGCCCGACGCCAAGCTCAGCGAGGCCGAGATCGACAACCTTCTGTTCCTGCCGGGCTTCTCGACCGCCTCGACCGTCACGAACCTGTCCGGGCGCGGCGTCGGGATGGACGTGGTCAAGACCACGATCACGTCTCTCGGCGGCCGCCTCACGATCGCAAGCGAGCCGGGCCGCGGGTCGGTGTTCACGATCTCGCTGCCGCTCACGCTGGCGGTACTCGACGGCATGGTCGTGTCCGTCGGCAGCGAGACCATGGTCCTGCCGCTGGCCTCGATCGTCGAGACCGTCCGCCCCCGACCGGGGGATTTCATGCCCATCGGCCCCACGGGCACGCTGCTCTCGATCCGCGGGGCCTTCGTGCCGGTGGTCTGCCTGGGCGACGTGCTCGGCCTTGGCCGGCACGAAATCGATGCGTCCCGGTCGATCCTGGTGCTGATCCGGACCGAAACGGGAAGCCAGGTCGCTCTCGCGGTCGATGGCATCTCCGACCAGCGCCAGGTCGTGATCAAGAGCCTCGAAGGCAACTACCGGGCCATCCAGGGCATCTCGGCAGCCACCATCCTCGGCGACGGCAAGATCGCCCTGATCGTCGACCCCGATGCCGTGGTCGCCATGGCCAGCCAGACGCCGCCGCTCTCTCCCCTTGCCGACATGGAGTTTCACAATGACCGACGTGCAGCCGCAGGATGACGCAGGGGCGACCGAATTCGTCTCTCTCGTCGCCGGCAAGCAGAGCTTCTGCATCAAGATCACCGAAATCCGCGAGATCCGGCGCTGGACGCCGGTGACCTCGCTGCCGCACGCCGAGCATGCCGTCCTGGGCGTGATGAACCTGCGCGGCACGGTGATCCCGATCATGGACCTGGCCGCCAAGCTGGGCCTCGGCAGCATCGAGCCGTCCACGCGCCATGTGATCGTCGTCGTCGCCGTCCAGGGACGCACGATCGGGCTTCTGGTCGAGTCGGTGTCCGAGATCCTGACCGTCACCAACGACATGGTGCGCGAGACCCCGGCCGTCCGGCGGGAGGATGCGACGCGCTGCATCCGCGGGCTTGTCGAGGTCGAGGGAGACCTGTCGCGGATCCTCGATCTCGGCGCGCTGCTCGGCGGCGAACGCGAGGAAGCCGCGTGACCCAGCACGGCCAGATATCGGCAGGCCTGCCGACACGCCAGGGCGACATCCCGTTCACCGAACAGGATTTCCGCGACATCGCGGCGCTTGCCAAGGCGGAATACGGGCTGCACCTCGAACCGGCGAAGAAGGTTGCGATCCAGTCGCGCCTTTCGCGCCGGATCAGGGCGCTGGGCCTCGACGGGTTCGCCGATTACTGCCGGCGGATTGCCGGCGGGGACCGCGAAGAGGGCGACCACTTCATCACGGCCCTGACCACGAACGTCACCCACTTCTACCGCGAGCTGCACCACTTCACGATGCTGGAGCGGGACATCCTGCCCAAGCTGGCCGACAAGGCGCGTCGCGGCGGGAAGGTGCGCCTGTGGTCGGCCGGATGCTCGACCGGGCAAGAGCCCTACTCGATCGCCGGCAGCGTGCTTGCCGTCTTTCCCGAGGCCGCCCGGCATGACGTCAAGATCCTTGCGACAGATGTCGATCCGCAGGTGCTGCGCATCGCCGAGCAAGGCGCCTACGAGGCCGACTCCTGCCAGTTTCCCACGCCTGCGCTGCAGGCGCGCATCTTCTCGTCCGCCGCGCGCGACGGCCGCTGCGAGGTACGGCCCGACCTGCGCGCGCTGGTCACGTTCCGCCGGCTGAACCTCAACGCGCCCTGGCCGATCAGCGGGCGGTTCGACGTGATCCTGTGCCGCAACGTGGCGATCTACTTCGACCGCGACACCCAGGATCGTCTCTGGACCCGGGCGGCCGAGGTCCTGCACCCCGGCGCGCATCTGTTCATCGGCCATTCCGAACGGATCGCCGGTGCGCCGCTCGACCTGTTCGAGAACGTGGGCGTCACAGCCTACCGCCGCCGCGAGACTCCCGGAACCCAGCACAGGAAGGAGGCCTGACCGATGTCGCTCAAAGAGACGCTCAAGGTCATGGTTGTCGACGACATGACAGTCAGCCGCGGGCTTGTCACGCAGGCGCTGAACGAGATGGGCGTCTGGAACGTCGATGCCGAGACCTCGGCACGCACGGCACTCACGCGGCTCGCGGCAAACCCCGTGCACCTCGTGCTGTCGGACTACAACATGCCCGGCATGGACGGTCTGCAGCTGCTCGAGGGCCTGCGGACCAACCGCTCGACCTCGCGGATCGGGTTCATCCTCGTGACCGGAACGCCGACCCCGGAACTGATCGACCAGGGGCGGCGGCTGGGGCTCAACAACATGGTCAAGAAACCCTTCACGACCGCCTCGCTGAAGCAGTCGATCGAAGCGGTCGTGGGGCGGCTCGGATGACCGCAACGTCCCGCGCTCCGGCCGAGGCGCACGCGATCCTGCGCGCCATGTCCGACGAGCTTGCCGAACTCGTGCGCCTTCTGCGCCGTTACGAACAGGCGACGGAGGCCCGCGCAGGGGGCCAGGCCGCGCGCAGCGCCGACCTTGCCGATCTCCAGAGCCTGGATCTTGCGATCCAGATGGCGGCCGACCTCGAAAGGCTGGTCGGCGCCCTCTCGGCCGGGCTCGAAGCGGGGACTGCGCTGTGCCCCGTGTCGCTGGCGCCCGGGCTCCGGCTGGAACGGACGCTGCGGGCGATCGGGGCGCAAGGGCCTGCACCCCCGCCATCGGCGCCCCTGCTCGAACTGTTCGAGCCTGCCGCTCCGCCGCTGCCCGCCGCCGCCGGCCCGGGCGACTGACCGCCATCCCCCATCCACCAGGACCCGGCGCCGCAGGCGCCCGATGACGAAACCCCGAGGACAGAACCCATGCTGAAGCGCATCACACAGTCCCGCCTCTCGCTGAGGCTGCCGCTGCTCATCGTCACGCTGACAACCGCAACACTCGCCACGATGGGCTGGTTCGCGGCCTACAAGGCGCGCGTCGTCTACCTCGCGAACCTCGAACGCGCGGCCAATGAGGTCGCGCATATACAGGCGGCCGCGATCCACGACTACCTCGACCAGCTCGAAGGGGAAGTCGGCACCGTTGCGGCCAATCCCGTGGTCGCCACCGCCATCACGCGCTTCACGGGCGCCCTTGCACTATCCGATGGCGGCACCGCACCGCTGCGCGATGCCTACATCACCCGCAACCCGCACCCCATCGGCTCGCGCGACGCCCTTCTGCGCGCCGAGGACGGAAGCCTCTACAGCGCCGTGCACGGGGAACTTCATCCCTATCTGCACAAGATCTTCGAGGCGTTCGGCTTCTATGACGTCTTCCTCTTCAACGCTGAGGGCGATGCGCTCTATACGGTCGCGAAGGAAGACGACTTCCTGCAGAACTTCCGCACCGGCCCCTATGCCCAGTCCGGGTTGGGAGAGGCCTTCAGGGCCGCGATCGACGCGCCGTCGGGCTCGTTCGTGCAGGTCGACTTCGCCCCCTATGCGCCCAGCGCCGGAGCCCCCGCCTCGTTCGTCGCGGCCCCGGTCGACGACGCGGCGGGCCAGCGGATCGGCGTCGTCGCGATCCAGCTTCCGGTCATCAAGCTCGAGACGATCCTTGCTTCGGGGACGATCGACGGGACCGCAGGCGACAACTTCCTTGTGGGTTCGGACTTCAACGCGCGGTCGGCTTCGCAGCACTCGGACCGGTTCCAGGTCTTCGATCCGATCGAGGAGCTGCGCCAGATCGACGGTTTCGAT
>JALORM010000088.1 GCA_025458985.1 Paracoccaceae bacterium
TAGTCCTCGGGGTCGACGACCACGCAGACATGGGCATGGTTCTTGGCCGCCGCGCGGATCATCGCCGGCCCGCCGATGTCGATGTTCTCGACCGCCTCGGCATAGCCCGCGCCCCTCGCGACGGTCGCCTCGAACGGGTAGAGGTTCACCACCAGAAGGTCGATGGGCAGGATGCCGTGCGCCTGCATCGACGCCACATGGCCCGGATCGTCTCGCAGCGCCAGAAGCCCGCCGTGGACCCCGGGGTGCAGGGTCTTGACCCGCCCGTCCATCATCTCGGGGAACCCCGTGACCTCGGCCACGTCGGTCACCTCCAGTCCGGCCTCGCGCAGCGCCTTCGCCGTTCCCCCCGTCGACAGCAGCGCCACGTCCCGCGCGGCCAGCGCCTGCGCAAGCTCGACAAGTCCTGTCTTGTCGGACACGGAAATCAGCGCCCGGCGCAGGGCAACGGCATCGGTCATCGCGGGTCCTTTCGGCGTCGGCGTCTGGGGTCGGCCGTCAGGGATCGGCCTGGGGCGCGGCCATCTCGAGGTCGCGCAGGTTGGACGGTGTATCGAGAGCCTTCGCCAAGGTCCAGCTTACGCTGCCGGTATAGTCCAGCACCCGCGCCGACAGCACGATCGCCTGCGTCGGGCGGGGCTTCAGCCGCCCGCTTTCCAGGTAGACCGAAGGCTCCAGCGACAGCTCCCCGGTCCCGTCGTGGCGGAAGATCCACATCTCGCCCGACCTCAGCGCGACCGAGACCGCCGTGCCGCCCAGGTCCAGTTCGGGGTCGGCGTCAGGGTGCAGGTGGAAGCGGACCTGATAGGGGATGCCGCCCGACTTCACCTCGTCCATCGCGTAGTCGAACATCCGCCGCTCCTCGGGCGAGACGGCCGTCAGCGAATCCTCGCCGTTCAGCGCGCGGCCGTCGTCGGTCAGCGCCAGTTCGCGGAAACAGGTCAGCCCGTGGGTCGCCACCCAGGCGTCGTGGCTCAGCGCCAGCCGGTGCTCGCCCCCGCCCTCGCCGCGGTCCACCCAGACATCGCCAGGGCCCTCGACCAGCGGCTCGCCGCCCTGTTCGCGGGGGCCGAGGCGCCCGGACGAGAACCCCTCGATGCACAGCGTCGAGTGCGAGGGCGTCGCCCGCCCGGCGCGGCGCCAGTCCGCGCCGAAGGTCAGCCCCGAACCACAATTGACGATCAGCGGCCGCCGGCCCGAGGTCAGTTCCAGCGCCAGCGCCGAGGCGTGCGCGTTCATCGAGGCGGCCCGGATCGGCGGCGGGGCGGCATCGACGATGACGGTCGTCCGCGCAGCCGACAGCCGCGCAAAGCCCATCGCCAGCCCCGTGCGGGCGGGCGTCCGGATGCCGGAGGCGGCCAGCGCGGCGTCAAGCCGCCCGTCCTGGCCCCGGCCTCCGCCATGGAACCGGGCAAGCCCGCCGTCGGAATGGCGCAGCGCCCTGAGCGTCGGCACCACCCGCTCCAGCGCCTCGGTCAGCGCGCGCGGCACGTCCCGGCCGGCCTCGGTCAGCGCTGCCTTGGCCCAGGTCAGCAGCGTCAGCGCCTCGAGCAGTTCTTCGGGGTTGCGGGTCGGGATGCCGCCGTCATGGTCGATCGAGGCGTCGCATTCCCGCGCCAGCGCCTCGATCGCGGGGTCTGCATGGCGCTCCATCCCCGCCAGGGCCAGGCCGGCCGAGATCAGCCCGGTCAGCGCCTCAAGCCGGGGCAGCCCCTCGGGCGCGGCGGACCACATCCGCGACAGGTAGACGGTTTGCTGGGTCAGCGACCGGAACAGGCGGTCCTTGTCGGCGGCCTCGCGGCCGGCCAGCAGGAAGGGCGCGTGGTTGATCCAGCGGATCAGCCGGCGGGCCGCAAGTTCGGGCGTCCAGCCGGGGCCGATGCCGCGGCCGAAGCGGTCGATCCAGCCGAACACCCAGTCCTGCGCCAGCTTGCGCGCGCCCGAGTGGCTGGCCGCGGCCAGGTCGTCCAGCCAGGCGCCGCCATGGCACTCGTCGCGGAACGCCGCCGAGGGCGGCGCAACCTCCCACAGCACGGCGCCCGGTGCCTCGATCAGGTGCCCTGCGAACAGCAGGTTCCCGCCCAGGATCTGCCGGCCCCGGGCGTGGCTGCCGATGCTGCGCGGCTCGGGCTGCACGGCGAACTCGCGCGCCGAGGGCCCCCAGCCCGCCGTCCGCGCGGCCCAGACATTGCGCCAGCGCGCGCGGCGCGTGGGCCAACGGTCGGGGAAGCTCGCGCCTGTCATGTCGCCGGGTGCCGCCTGGACGGAATCGATCTGCGTAACCTGTAAGCCCCAACGCGCATCCTGTCCAAGCCCGGAATGCCTTGCCGCGCAATGCCGTTCGCCTTGCGGTATAGCGCCTGACACCGCATCAGCCCGGCCGCACCAGCCGTGCCATGTAGAAGCCGTCCATCCCGCCCTCGTCGGCCCACACGTCTGGCCTGAGCCGCAGCCCGCCCTCGGCACTGCACCAGGCCGGATCGACGCCCTCGGGCAGTGCCACGGCGGTATCCGCCGCCAATCCCGGATGACGGGCAAGCGCCGCAGCGACCTGCCGCTCGCCCTCTTCGGGCAGCAGCGAACAGGTGCAGAAGACCAGCCGCCCGCCGGGACGCAGAAGCCCCAGCGCGCGGTCGATCAGCGCCGCCTGAAGCGCAACCAGCGGCTTCACCGCGGCGCCCGACCGGATGAAGGGCAGTTCCGGGTGCCTCCGGACCGTGCCCGTCGCGGTGCAGGGGGCATCGAGAAGGATCGCGTCGAAGCCCTCCCCGGGCGGTGCCCAGTCGAGGACGTCGGCCACCACGGTTTCCGCCTCCAGCCGGCACCGGGAAAGGTTCTGGCGCAGCCTCTCCATCCGGTCGGCCGAGGCATCGACGGCCGTAACCTGCGCGCCTGCGGCCGCCAGCTGAAGGGTCTTGCCGCCCGGCGCGGCGCAGAGGTCGGCAATCTTCTCGCCCGGTCGCGGGGCATGAAGCCGCGCGGGAAGCGCGGCGGCGGCATCCTGCACCCACCAGGCGCCCTCGGCATAGCCGGGCAGCGCCGTGACCTGCGCGCCGGGGGGCAACCTCACGCTGCCCGTGAGCAGCGCAATACCGCCCAGCCGGGCGGCGAGTGCCGACGCATCGCCGTCCCGCGGGGTCAGGTCCATCGGCGGGGCCATGGCGTGAACCCGCTCGATCGCCGCCACCGCCTTGGCGCCCCAGGCCGACAGCAGGCGCCCGCGCAGCCAGCCCGGCAGCTCCTGCGGAGGCAGCGCGGCCCAGGCCGCGCCCTCGCCCGCGACCTTGCGCAGCACCGCGTTGACCATCCCCGCGGCATGCTCCGTCCGCCGCCCTGCCCGCGCCACCGCTACAGCCGCACCGACGACGCCGTGCGCGGGCGCCCCGCGCTCCAGCATCTCGACCGTCGCGAGGCGCAGGATGTTGCTGACCGCCAGCGGCGGCGCGCGGCGCAGGTGCGGCTTCAGCAGGCGGTCCGCCCGGCCAAGGTGGCGCAGGGTGTCGGTGGCAAGCCCCTGTGCCCGCGCCCGGTCTGCCGGGTCGGAAAGCTGCGCCCAGGGCCCGGCCGCGCCCGTCACCTCCGACAGGGAAAGCTCCTCGCCCAGAATCCGGTCGAGGATCGCCGCCGCCGCCCGGCGCGCCGCCACCCCCTCGCCCGTCCCGCGCGCATCGGCCTGCGCCATCGCCCTGCCCGCCCCTAGCCTTGCCACCGCAGCCGAGGGGCGTATATCAGACCATGAGGCCCTCACAAGCAGCGGCCGAACGGAACGCGCCATGCCCGAGACCCCCAAGACCCTGCCGCCCGAGGCGCTCCGCGCGCTGGCCGAGGCCGAGGAACGGCGCCGAACGGCCAAGGCTGCCGACCTGCCGCCGGAACTGGGCGGGCGCGACGGACCCGAACCCGTGCGCTACGGCGACTGGGAGAAAAAGGGCCTCGCGATCGATTTCTAGCTCGGGCGCGCCGACCTAGCGCAGCGCGAAGGCGGCGGACCGGCCCTCGCCCCGGTCGACCGTGAACCGCACGCGGTCGCCGTTCTTTTCGACAAGCTGGCAGTTCGCGGGGATCGGCGTGCCGCTCCAGTCCATCTCGCGGCAGAAATAGCCGTCGCGCCATTCCCAGGTGCCCGCCACGTCCCAGCCCATCGCCTCGCCGTCGATCCGCCCGTCGGGCATCACGCGCAGCGAGATGCCGAACATGCCGTAGCGCAGCTCCTTCCCCGCGACGGTCCCGACGAAGGTGTCGCGGTCGGCGATGCGGACGAAGCCCTCGGCAGCGGCCGGGCCGGCCAAGATGGCAAAGGCGGCGATTGCGGCCGGGATGCAGATGCGCAGCATGACGAACCCCCAGGGATCAACCGATGCGGACTCTACGGGCCGGGGCCGGGGCCGGATCATTCGTGAGGCTCAGAGCCCCAGCACGTCCGCCATGTCGTACTCGCCGGGCTTGCGGTCCTGGCCCCAGAGCGCGGCCCTCAGCGCGCCGCGGGCAAAGATCGCCCGGTCGGTCGCGACATGGCGCAGCACGATCCGCTCGCCCGGGCCGGCGAAGATCACGTCGTGCTCGCCCACGATGTCGCCGCCGCGGATCGCCGCAAAGCCGATGTGGCCGGGCTTGCGCGCACCGGTGATTCCGTCGCGCCCGCGGTCGGCCACCTCCGACAGGTTCAGCCCGCGGCCCTCGGCCGCGGCCTCGCCCAGCATCAGCGCGGTGCCCGAGGGGGCGTCGACCTTGCGGGCGTGGTGCGCCTCGACGATCTCGATGTCGAAGTCGGCATCCAGCGCCTCGGCCACCTTGCGGGTCAGCCCGACCAGAAGGTTGACGCCAAGGCTCATGTTCCCCGCGCGCACGACCACTGCATGCCGCGCGGCGGCGGCGATCCGCGCGAGGTGCTGGGCCTCGAGCCCGGTCGTGCCGATCACGTGCACCGCGCGCGCCTGCGCCGCCAGGACGCTGAACGCGACCGTCGCCTCGGGCGCGGTGAAGTCGATCACCGCCTGCGCGTCGGCGATGGCCTCCACCGGATCGTCGGTGACGGTGACGCCCAGCGCCGCGCCGCCCATCGCCACGCCGGCATCCTGCCCGACCCAGGGGTGGCCCGGCCGCTCGACGCAGCCCGACAGCCGCGCCTTGCCGCTGTCCGTCACGGTTCGGATCAGCATCTGGCCCATCCGCCCCGAGGCTCCCGTCACGACGATGTTCGGCAGCACGCTCATCGACACCCCCCTCGGCTTCGGGCCTCCCTTTATCGAATGACGCGACGGCTGGCAAAGGGGCGCTTGCCGTGGCCGCGGCATAGGACTAACTGGACGGAATGGCACCATCCCGCGCACACCTGGGTCCCGGCCCCTCGCAGCGCCAGCTCCGCGTCGGAGAGCTGATCCGCCGCGCCCTGTCCGAGGTGCTGGCGCGCGGCGAGGTGCACGACCCCGACCTGAACCGCCTGTCGATCACCGTGGGCGAGGTGGTCGCCTCGCCCGACCTCAAGACCGCGACGGTCTACATCCTGCCCTTGGGCGGCAAGGGCCGGGTCGAGGCGCTGGCCGCGATGAAGCGCAACAAGGGCGAATTCAAGCGCCTGATCGGGCGGTCCCTGGACCTCAAGTACACGCCCGACCTGCGCTTCGCGCTGGACGAGACCTTCGACCGGCTGGATGACACGCGCCGCCTGTTCTCGGACGAAAACGTGCGCCGCGATCTCGAGGCGCCGGATGATCCCGAGACCTAGAGCGGTTCTGGCCGCGCTGTCCGCGCTGCTGTTTCCAGCCGCAGCGGCGGGGGCCGACTGCGCGGCCGTCAGCCACGAAGGCCGCGGCTACACGGTCTGCGAGGCGCGCGCGGGTGACGATCTGCGCCTGTTCCTGTCCGATGCCGAGGGCCGCCCCTACGGCACCTTCGGCCGGATCGACCGCGCGCTTGAGGCCGAAGGGCGGCGCCTTGCCTTCGCGATGAATGCCGGGATGTACCACCCCGACCGCCGGCCGGTCGGCCTCTACCGCGACCCCGCGGGCGAAACCGCGCCACTGGTCACCGCGCCCGGCCCGGGCAACTTCGGGATGCTCCCGAACGGTGTCTTCTGCATCGGCGAGGACCGCTTCGCCGTTGTCGAATCGCGCCGCTATGCCGAAACGCGGCCGGCTTGCCTCTACGCCACCCAGTCCGGGCCGATGCTGGTGATCGGGGGCGACCTGCATCCCCGCTTCCTCGCCGACAGCGACAGCCGCTTCGTGCGCAACGGCGTGGGCGTCAGCGCCGACGGCACGACCGCCTATTTCGCCATCTCGGACCGTCCGGTGACCTTCCACGAATTCGCCCGCCTGTTCCGCGACAAGCTCGGCACGCCCGACGCGCTTTACTTCGACGGCCGCATCTCGCGCCTGCACGCCCCGGTGATCGGCCGGTCGGACGCGGGCTTCCCGATGGGGCCGGTCGTCGGCCTTGTCGCGCCGGCAGGCTAGCGGCGCGCGGTTGACCGGCGCGCCCCGGCAGGCTAGCAGACGTGCCTTCCAGAAGGTGCACGGGGGGGCAAGGGCAGATGGCCCGACATCGCAAGGGGCGCGACATCTCGGGCTGGGTGCTGATCGACAAGCCCGCCGGCATCACCTCGACCGCCGTGGTCGGCAAGCTCCGCTGGGCCTTCGACGCGAAGAAGGCGGGCCACGCCGGCACGCTCGACCCCGCCGCGACCGGGCTTCTGGCCGTGGCGCTGGGCGAGGCAACGAAGACCATTCCTTACGTGACCGACGCGCTCAAGGCCTACCGCTTCACCGTGCGCTTCGGCGCCGCGACCGACACCGACGATGCCGAAGGCGCGGTGATCGCCACCGCCGACCAGCGCCCCACCGACGACCAGGTCGTGCAGGCGCTGCACGCCTTCTGCGGCCAAATCCAGCAGGTCCCGCCGCGCTTCTCGGCCGTCAAGGTCGCGGGCGAACGCGCCTACGACCTTGCGCGCGAGGGCGAGGAGGTCGCGCTCGAGGCCCGGCCGCTCTGGGTCGAAAGCCTGACGCTCGTGGCGCGCCCCGACCCCGACCATGCCGAATTCGAGATGATCTGCGGCAAGGGCGGCTACGTCCGCTCGGTCGCGCGC
>JALORM010000089.1 GCA_025458985.1 Paracoccaceae bacterium
GCCGCGCTCGACACCGGGCACCGCGCGGTTGCTGCCGAGAGCGTGGTGGCATCGATCCGCGACATCGCCGCGGCCGATCCGTCCGCGCGCATCCTGATCTGCGGATCGCTTTACCTTGCCGGAAAGGTGTTGCGCGAGAACGCGTGACCCGGGCGCGATCCTTCTGGCGAAGGATCGGGCGCCAACGGTGCCGCCTGCGCCCCAATTCTTCGCCGGAAGAATTGATGCCTCAGAGCGCGTCGAGCAGCGCGCGCGTCGGCCAGGCGTCGGCGGGCAGCCCCAGCCGGACCTGTTCGGCCTGCACCGCGCGACGCGTCCGTTCGCCGAGGATGCCGTCGACGGCCCCCACGTCGTGGCCCAGTGCCTCCAGACGGCGTTGCAGCGCCTCCATCTCCTCGCCCGTCAGCCCGGGGTCGGGGCTGCCCGCGTCGAAGACCGGGGCGCCTTCCAGGCGGGTGGCGAAATACGCGGCGGTGGTCACGTAGACGAAGCTCTTGTTCCAGTCGAAGAACACCCGGAAGTTCGGGTATGCCAGAAAGGCAGGTCCCTTGCGCCCCATCGGCAAGAGGACCGAAGCCGAAAGCGCGCCGTCGCCCAGAGTGCCCTGCCGGGCGCGCACGCCCATCGCCTCCCATTCCGCGACGGTCAGCGCGTGATCGAGGCCGGTCTTCGCCCAGTCCAGCGCCTCGGGCACGGTCACCTCGTGCAGCCAGGGCTCGCCTGCGCGCCAGCCGTGGTGCTGGAGCATCCGCGCTCCCGAAAGGATCGCATCGGGAACCGAGGTCTTGAGGCTTACCCGGCCGTCGCCGTCGCCGTCGACCCCGCGTTCCAGGATGTCGGCGGGCAGCATCTGCACCATGCCGATCTCGCCCGCCCAGGCGCCAGTCGTGTCCAGGTCGAACTGCCCGCGCTCGTGCAGTGCAAGCGCGGCGAAGACCTGCGGCTGGAACAGCTCGGGCCGCCGGCAGTCGTGCGACAGCGTCATCAGCGCGTCCAGCGTGTTGAAGTCGCCCTGCACCGCGCCGTAGTCGGTCTCGAGCGCCCAGAACGCCAGCAGCACCCCGCGCGACACGCCGAAGCGCTGCTCGGCTTCGGCGAAAACGGCGGCGTGACGCTCGGCATTGCGTCGGCCGTTGTCGATCCGGCCCTGGCTGATGACGGTGCGGGCGAAGTCGACAAAGTCCTTGCGGAAGATGCCCTGGTTGCGGTCGGCCCGGATCACCCGGTCGTCCTGCCGCGCGGCGCCGAAAAAGCGCGCCACCGCCTCCGGCGCGTGGCCGCGGGCCTGCGCATCGGCCGCCATCGCGGACACGAACTCGCGGAAGCCGCCGCCGCAGGGCACCGCCGCGCCTGCCGCGGCCGGAAGCCCTGCAAAGGCCAGAAGGGCAAGGACCGTGACCCGGGACATGGCGCGCCTTCCGCTGCTGCGGCCGTGAGGGTAGCAGCCCGGCGGCGCGGGGCAATCCCCGCCGTGGTCACGCCGTCGTCGGACGCGCGCTTGCGTCATGCCGCGGCAAGGTGCCCCCGGCCGTGCGGCTCGGTCCAGTCCACATCGGGCGCCAGCGGCACGATGCGGCGCGGGTTCACCGTCTCGTGGCTCCAGTAGTAGTGGCGGCGGATGTGGTCGAAGCGGACCGTTCCGGCCACGCCCGGCCACTGGTAGAGCTCGCGCGCATAGGACCAGAGGGCAGGGTAGTCGACAAGCCTCCGGCGCGAGCACTTGAAATGCCCGTGATAGACCGCGTCGAACCGCACCAGGGTGGTGAAAAGCCGCCAGTCGGCTTCGGTCACGCGTTCGCCCATCAGGTAGCGCCGCCGGGCAAGCCGCGCCTCCAGCCAGTCGAGCGTCTCGAACAGCGCGGTTGCGGCTTCGTCGTAGGCTTCCTGCGTGGTCGCGAAGCCGGCCTTGTAGACGCCGTTGTTAACGGTGTCGTACACGCGCGCGTTGACGTCCTCGATCCCTGCGCGCAGGGACGAAGGCCAGAAGTCCTGCCGGTCTCCGGTGATCCCGTCGAAGGCCGAATTGAACATGCGGATGATCTCGGCGCTTTCGTTCGAGACGATCGTTCCGCGCTGGCGATCCCACAGAACGGGGACCGTCACGCGGCCCGAGGCGTCGGGCTTGGCGCGCGTGTAGATGTCGCGCAGGAAGGGCAGGTCGTGAAGCGCGTCGCCCGTGGCACCGGGAAATCCGGTACCGAAGGTCCAGCCGTCGGAGGCCATGTCCGGGTGGACGACGCTGACGCCGACATGGGGCACCAGACCCTTGAGCTCGCGGAAGATGAGCGTCCGGTGCGCCCAGGGGCAGGCGTAGGAGACATAGAGGTGATAGCGCCCGCTTTCCGCGGCGAACCCGCCTTCGCCGGAGGGCCCAGGCGCGCCGTCGGGCGTGACCCAGTTGCGGAACGATGCGGTCGACCGCACAAAGCGGCCTCCGGTCTTGCCGGTGTCGTACCAGGTGTCGTCCCACTTGCCGTCGATCAGCTGGCCCATCGCGCGCCTCCTTCGGTTCCACTCTTGAAGGTAGCCTTCGCCGCACTGCGCACAAACCTCGGCAGGCGCAGGGGTGGCCTGCGCCCGCGCACATGCGTTGCAGGCCCCGCGGTGGGCCCCTATAGGTGCCGGCAGGGAGGACGCGCATGGCCGGGTGGCTGCACATCGTCGGCATGGGCGAGGACGGGCTCGACGGGCTGTCGCCGCCGGCCCGCGCGGTGGTCGAGGCGGCCGAGGTTCTGGTCGGCGGCACCCGCCACCCCGGGCTTCCGCTGGCCGCCAAGCGGCTCGACTGGCCCGAGGCGTTCGAGGACCTGATCGCACTGCTGCGCCGCCACGAGGGCAAGCGGGTCGCGGTTCTCGTGGTCGGCGATCCGCTCTGGTACTCGGTCGGGGCGCGGATCGGCCGTGCGATCCCGCCGTCGGAAATCGTCTACCACCCGCAGGTCTCGGCCTTCCAGCTGGCCGCTGCACGGATGGGCTGGTCGCTGGCCGACCTCGAGACGCTCACCGTCCACGGCCGCCCGGTCGAGCAGATGATCGCCTTCATCCAGCCCGACCAGCGGCTGCTGATCCTGGCCACCGGCGCCGACACGCCTGCGCGCATCGCGCGCTTCCTGACCGATCGCGGCTTCGGGCTCAGCCGGATGACTGCGCTTTCCGCAATGGGCGGGCCAGATGAGGCCCGGGTCGACGGGGTGGCGGAAAGCTGGTCGGCGCAAGTGCCCGCCTTCAACACGCTGGCGGTGGAGTGCCTGGCCGCGCCCGATGCGGCGCTGCAGCCACGGGTGCCCGGTCTCGCCGACGAGCTGTTCCAGCACGACGGTACGGTTACCCGGCGCGAGGTGCGGGCGGCGACGCTGGCCAAGCTGATGCCGATGCGCGGCGCCCTGCTGTGGGATGTGGGCTGTGGCGCGGGGTCGGTCGCGATCGAGTGGATGCGCGCGGCGCGCTATGCCCGCGCCATCGGGATCGAGCCCCGTGCCGACCGCCGCACGATGGCGGCAGCGAATGCGCTGGCGCTGGGCACCCCGAAGCTGGAACTGATCGACGGATCCGCGCCGGAGGCGTTCACGGGCCTGCCGGCACCCGACGCGATCTTCCTTGGAGGCGGCCTTTCGGAAGCCGCGTTCGACGCGGCATGGGAGGCGCTGCGCCCGCTGGGCCGGCTGGTGGTGAACGGGCTGACCCCGGCGGAGGAACGGCTTGTCCTGGGGCTCAGGGCGCGGCACGGGGGCGACCTTGCGCGGCTTCAGGTCTCGCGCCGCGAGGGACCTGCCGGCGCCGAATCATGGCACCCCTTGGCGCCCGTGACGCAACTTGCGCTTGTGAAGCGCTGACGGCATGCCGTCGCGCGATTGCCGGATCGGGCAATTTGCATGGTGTCACAAGGAATTAACTTGACGGATGCTAAGGTGGACCCATCCTTGAGCGCAGGGGTGGAGGTTCGGTCATGCTGTTTTCGCTGCCGAAGGAAGTCCGTGACGGGCTGGAAAGCGCGCGTGTCAGCGACCTGGTCCGCAAGAGCCGACTGAGGATCGTGGCGGACGGCCGCGCCTACCCGGTGATCCGCATCTCTGACGACGGGTTCTCGCTGTCGCCGGACGCGCCGCACCTGCGGGGCCTTGTCGACCTCTACGAGGGCGCGCGCGCGGTCGCGCAGTGCCTGATCATCGCGTCGTCCGAGGACCGGGGCGAGATGCGTTACGAGTTCAAGCGCCGGACCGAGGTCGCTGACCGCCCGCCGCTCGATTTCGAGCGGGACGAGACTGCGCCCGTTGCGCTTCTGTCGCGCCGGCCCGAAGCTGCGCCCTGACCGGCCGGCATTTTCCGTCAAGGGACAGGGGCAAGCGGACTTGGCCGTCCGGCGTTGGACCGGGATTGCCGGCAATGGCATCGGCCCGGGGCTCTAAGGCCTGATCTCGACCACCGTTCCCAGATCGGTCACGCGCCACAGCTCGTCCATGACCGCGTTCGTCACGGCGATACAGCCCGCGGTCCAGTCGCGGTCGATCCACTGGTGGCCGGTGACGCCGCGGGGCTGGCCGTGGATGAAGATGTCGCCGCCCGGGCTGTAGCCGCCCGCCGAGGCGCGGACGACATGCTCGCGCTGCGGGTAATCGATGCCGAGCGACAGGTGGAACCGGCTCTGCGGATTCTTTCGGTCGATCCGGAACAGCCCCTCGGGCGTACGACCGTCACCCTGGCGGTCCTTGTCGCCCTCAGGCGCGAAGCCGAGGCGGATGCCGTAGACGCGCAGCGCCGTGCCGTCGCGGTAGACGGTCATCCGACGCGCCGCCTTCTCGATCAGGATGCGGTCGATCGGCTCGGTCAGCGGGGCGAGCGGGCGCGGGGCGACCGGGACCATCGCATTCCAGGCGCCGACGGTCGCGATCAGGCCCACCAGCAGCGCCGAATAGAGCGTGGCCCGGCGCCGTGTCATTGCAGGTCGGCGAAGGCGGCCGAAAGCCGCTCGGCGGCCTCTTCGACCACCGCGCGCGGTGCGGCGAGGTTGAAGCGCAGGAAGCTCTCGCCGCCCAGGCCGAAGCTCGGCCCGTGGTTCACGGCGATCCTGGCGTCCTTCTCGACCCGCGCGGTGAACTCGGCGGGCGCCATCCCGGTGCCGGCGAAGTCCACCCAGGCCAGGTAGGTCGCCTCCAGCGGCATCGACCGCACCCCGGGAATTGCGTTCACCCGGTCGTCGAAGACCCGGCGGTTGCCGTCGAGGTAGCGCGTCAGGTCGTCCACCCACGCCGCCCCTTCGGGCGAATAGGCCGCCGTTGCCATGAACAGGCCGAAGGAATTGGGCGAGATGCCCAGTGCCGCCATCCGCTGCCCGAAGGCTGCGCGCAAGGCAGGGTCGGGGACGATCACGTTGCCGATGTGGCTGCCCGCGATGTTGAAGGTCTTGGTGGTGGCCGTCATCATCACCAGCCGGTCGGCGATCTCGGGCGCGGCCAGGGTCATCGGCACATGCCTGTGGCCCGGCATGATCAGGTCGTGGTGGATCTCGTCAGACACCAGGATCAGGTCGTGGCGCAGGCAGAAGTCGGCCAGCGCGCGCAGCTCTTCCCGGCTCCAGACCCGGCCGCCGGGGTTGTGGGGCGAACACAGGATGGTCATGCGCTCGTCGCCCGTCATCAGCGCGTCGTAGGCACCGAAATCCATCTCGTAGCGGCCGCCCTTCAGCGCCAGAGGCAGTTCGCGCACCTCGCGCCCCGCGGCGCGGATCACGCGCGCAAAGGCATGGTAGACGGGGGTGAACAGAACCACCGCGTCGCCCGGCTTGGTCCAGGTGTCGACGCACAGCGCCGTGCCGTTGACGAGGCCATGGGTCGAGAAGATCGCGTCCGGGTCGACCTCCCAGCCGTGGCGTTCGCGCATCCACCATGAGATCGCCGCCCGGTACTTCGCGTCGTCACCGAAGTAGCCGTAGACGCCATGGTCGACCATCGCCTGCACGGCGGCGCTGACACAGGCGGGGGGCCGGAACTCCATGTCGGCGACCCACATCGCGATGCCGTCGTCGGCTGGCACGCCGTAGAGCCGCTCCATCATGTCCCATTTCACGCAATGGGTGCCGCGGCGGTCGATGATCTCGTCGAAGCTCATGGCGTCCTCCCTGCCGCCAAGCTACGCGGGGCGGCCGCAAGCGCAAGGCCCGTTGCGCGGCCGCCGGGCTTCGCCTAAATCCGCGCCATGAGCCTGCGCCCGATCCTGATCCATCCCGACCCGCGCCTGAAGAAGGTGGCCGACCCCGTGACCGAGGTCACGCCCGAGCTGCGCCGGCTGGCCGACGACATGCTGGAAACCATGTACGACGCGCCGGGCATTGGCCTCGCCGCGCCGCAGGTCGGCCAGTCTGTCCGGCTGATCGTGATGGACTGCATGAAGAAGGAAGGCGAGGCGCCCCGGCCGATGGCCCTCTTCAACCCCGAAGTCACCTGGTCCTCGGACGAGCGCAGCGTCTACGAGGAAGGCTGCCTGTCGATCCCCGAGGTCTACAACGACATCGAGCGCCCGGCCGAGGTGAAGGTGCGCTGGCTGTCGCCCGAGGGCGCGGTGCAGGAAGAGCACTTCAAGGGCCTCTGGGCGACCTGCGTCCAGCACGAGATCGACCACCTGAACGGGCGGCTCTTCATCGACTACCTCAGCCCGCTCAAGCGCCAGCTGATCACGCGGAAGATGGAGAAGCTGAAGCGCGACCGCGCGCGGGCCTGAGGCGTGGCGGTCCGGCCGATCCTGCTCTGGCCCGACCCGCGGCTCCGCCGCGCCGCCGACCCGTTGCCCGAGGTGACCGATGCAGTCCGCGCGGTCTGGGACGACATGATCCACACGATGGAGGCGATGCCGGGCGTCGGCCTCGCCGCGCCTCAGATCGGGGTCATGCTGCGGCTGGCGGTCGTCGATGCGTCGGACACGCGCGGCCAAGCGGTGCGGCTCGCGAACCCCGAGGTGGTCGCCGCCTCGGCCGTGCTGCGCGCCCATGACGAGGGCAGCCCCTGCCTGCCCGGGGTCTCGGCCCGGCTGGAGCGCCCGGCCGAGGTGACGGTGCGGTTCCTGAACGCGGCCGG
>JALORM010000496.1 GCA_025458985.1 Paracoccaceae bacterium
CTGGGCGTGCGGCCGCTGGTGATCGGGCGCCTTGGCGACGGCTGGGTCCTGTCGTCGGAGACCTGCGCGCTCGACATCGTCGGGGCCGACTTCCTGCGCGAGGTCGAACCGGGCGAGATGGTGGTGATCGAGGACGGCAAGCTCGTGTCGGACCGGCCGTTCCGGCAGGCCAAGTCGCGCTTCTGCATCTTCGAGCATGTCTACTTCTCGCGCCCCGACTCGATCCTCGGCGGCCGCTCGGTCTACGAGACCCGGCGCCAGATCGGCGTGGAACTGGCCAAAGAGGCCCCGGTCGAGGCCGACCTCGTCTGCCCGGTGCCCGACAGCGGCACGCCGGCGGCGATCGGATTTTCCCAGCAATCGGGCATCCCCTATGCCATGGGGATCATCCGCAACCAGTATGTCGGCCGCACCTTCATCGAGCCGACCGAGCAGATCCGGAACATGGGCGTCCGCCTCAAGCTCAACATCAACCGGGCCCTGGTGAAGGGCAAGCGGATCGTGCTTGTGGACGACAGCGTTGTGCGCGGAACAACGTCGCGCAAGATCAAGGAGATGCTGCTGGATGCCGGCGCCCGCGAGGTCCATTTCCGCATCGCTTCGCCGCCGACCGCTTGGCCCTGCTTCTACGGCGTCGACACGCCCCAGCGCGAGAAGCTGCTGGCCGCGACGATGAGCGAGGACGAGATGCGCGCGCATCTCGGCGTCGACTCGCTCAAGTTCATCTCGCTCGACGGGCTCTATCGGGCCGCGGGCGAGGCCGGCGGCCGCGACCCTGCCGCCCCGGCCTACTGCGACGCCTGCTTCTCGGGCGAATACCCCGTGGCGCCGTCCGACATGATCGAGAAGGGCTTCCGCCTGAAGGCGGCCGAGTAGCGCTTCTTCTGGCGAAGACGCGAAGGCGGTCCTTCTGGCGAAGGACCGCGGGCGTCAGTCACCGGTCTTTCGCCATAAGGACCGGCCTGTCGATCCTTCGCCAGAACGATCGTCAGCGGCTGCGCGCGCGCAGCGCGGCCCAGCCACCGGTCACGACCAGCGCCGCCAGCACGGCCTTCACCGCGTCGCCGGCCAGGAACGGCAGCATCCAGCCCGACAGAAGCTCGGGCATCGCCATGCCCATCGCCGCCGCCGGCCAGGCAAGGCCCGGCACGTAGAGCAGAAGCGACGCGCCGAGCGCGACGAACAGGGCTCCCGGCAGGCTGCGGGTCCAGCCCCGGTCCGAAGCCCAGCCCGCGACCGCAGCCATCAGCAGGAACCCGAGCAGGAAGCCGGCCGTCGGTCCGGCGAAAGCCGCCAGGCCCGGCGCGGTCGTCGGCGAGAAGACCGGCAGCCCCATCGCGCCCTGGGCCAGGTAGGCCGCCAGCGTCGCCGCGCCGAGCCGCGCGCCGAAGGTCAGCCCCACCACCAGGACCGCCAATGTCTGAAGCGTCATCGGCACGGGGAACATCGGCACGCTCACCTTCGCGGCCAGCGCGATCACGAGGGTGCCGCCCAGTACCAGGAGGACCTTCTTCGTCAGGGAGTCATGCCCGACGAGGGCAGCGGTGAGCGTGGCGGTCATCGATTTCGTCTCCCGCAGGGGGTTGAAGCTTGCCCGTTTGTTCGCCGCGCGGGCGCGAAAGTCAAGCCGCCCGGGGCCTTGCGCCCGCCCCCGCCGCCTGCCAAAGGGGCGCCATGACCGAACCCCGCACCAGCGCAGATCGCATCGCCCTTGTCACCGGCGCCTCGCGCGGCCTCGGCGCCGCCATCAAGGCCGCCGGCGGCAGCGCCACGCTGGCCCCGATGGACATTGCGGTGGACGAGGCGATGCGGACCCTCTGCCGGGGCATCTTCGACCGCTGGGGGCGCGTGGACCTCTGGGTCCATGCCGCGGTCCATGCCGCGCCGCTGGCGCCGACCGGGCATCTCGATCTCAAGGACTGGGAGAAGTCGGTCGCGATCAATGCGCGCGCGACGGGCGTCCTGATCCCCTTCGTGGAGCCGTTGTTGCGGGCCGCCCCCGCCGGCACCGCGCTGTTCCTCGACGACGCGCGCGCGGGCCAGAAGTTCTTCGGCGCCTACGGCGCGACCAAGGCGGCACAGATCGCGCTGGCGCGCAGCTGGCAGGCCGAGACGGTGAAGACCGGCCCCCGCGTCCTGATCGAAACCCCCGCCCCGATGCCGACCGCTACCCGCGCCCGCTTCTTCCCCGGCGAGGACCGCAGCGCGCTGTCACCCTGCGCGGACGAGGCTCGGCGCCTCCTCGGCCTGCTCGGCGCCTGACGCGCAGGGCGCCTCCCTCCGCACCGCATCGATCTGGCCGCCCGGCACCGCCAGGTCCGGATGCGGCACGTCGGCGGGCCGGGCCGTTCCGCCGGACAGGGTCTGTCCGCCGTCGCCGCCGCCATCGCCGGGCGCACCCGCCGCGCCGCAGGCGCGGCCCGGCCCAACGGGAGGAGCGGACCTCCGGTCCGCGACGAGCGGCGGGAGCGCCCCGGCCCCCGTCACGCCGCCTGGTCTTCCTCGGCCTGCTGCCGCGCCCAGAGCGTCGCGTAGCGGCCGCCCTTCGCCAGCAGTTCCTCATGGGTGCCGCGCTCGGCGATCAGGCCCTGGTCCAGCACCACGATCAGGTCGGCATCGGCCACCGTCGACAGCCGGTGCGCGATCACGATGACCGTGCGCCCTTCGCCCATCGCGCTCAGGCTTTCCTGGATGTCGCGCTCGGTCTCGGTGTCGAGCGCACTCGTCGCCTCGTCCAGAAGCAGGATCGGCGGGTTCTTCAGGATCGTGCGGGC
>JALORM010000497.1 GCA_025458985.1 Paracoccaceae bacterium
GTCGCCGCGACGCTGCCCGCGGGGACTGCGACGGTGACCGGCGGCGCCGGGGCGGGGCCGGGCTCGGGCGGCGGCTCTGCCGCCACCTCGGCGGGATAGGCGCCGCCCAGGACGATCCCGTGGCTCGCCCCGCCGTCGATCCGGTTGCCGGACACCTCGATCCGCGTGCAGCCGCCGCGCAGGTGCAGCCCGCCGCGCGCGCGGTAGGGCTGCGCAGGGGCCAGGGTGATGATCGTCAGCCAGATACCCACGACATAGCCGACGACGGCGGTGACGTTGCCGTAGAGGTCTTCGGGGTCGATGCAGGGATCGGCCGGGTCGGGCGGCTCGTCGTCCCCGCCGCCGCCCGGGATCGGCGGATCGAACTCGAAGGGCCAGACCGCCAGCACGTTGCCGGTGATCGCGCTATCGGTCGCCCGGATCGAGATCGCCGAATGCGCATCGATATGGTCGAGCATCCAGATCCGGTTGTCTGAGATGCGGGCGCCTTCGGCCCACTCCACCCGGAACCCGTAGGCCAGCGCCAGCACGCGGCAGCCTCGGATGACAAGGCCGCGCAACGCGTCGGTCTCGCTGCCGGCGGCGTCGATGGCGATGCCGAAGGGGGCGAAGAGGTCGAGATCGGCGATCTCGATCTCGCTGCCGCCCTCGATCCGGATCACCGGGTCGGCCGCGATGGCCTGCCGCGGCAGGACGAGCGTACGCTCGCGGCAGCCGTGGATCTTGATGCGCGCTCGGCCGGTCAGCACGAGGTTCGCCATGTGGATGCCGGGCAGAAGGCAGATCTGCCCGCCCTCGGCGGGCAGGTGTTCGACCGCCTCCTCGAGGCTGTTGAAGTCGCCGAAGGTGGTGACGCCGTTGCCCACGAGGTAGGTGCAGCAGACCTTCTGGTTGGTCAGCGGCCGGAACCGGCGGCGGCAGTCCTCGATCGACCCGTCGATCTCGGTGTTGGCACGGCCCGTCCAGTTGATCTCGGCCAGCGGCACCCGGTGCAGCTGCGGGCCCTGCGGGGGGGCGTTGGCGTGCAGCGTCTCGGGGTTCGCGATCTCGCCCGCGCGCAGGTCGAAGGTCCAGTAGTCCTCGGGCCGATAGGCCGTCGCGGCCGAGGGGAAGTGCAGTTCGATCCCGTCGCGGAAGGCGGTCGCGCCGCCGGCATAGGTCGCGATCGGCTCGATCCCGTTCCAGAGCCGGAAGAACACCGTGCCGCCCGCGCCCGGCATGGTGCCGAAGGTGGCGGGCGTGGACAGGTCGATGGTGCCGTCGGCGTTCAGCGTGGCGGTCGTGCCGTAGACCACGCGCCAGTGGCCGAGGTGGTCCGAGAATTCCAGCGCCTCTGTAGCCGCCGCCCTCGACGACCGGGCAGTCGCCCGCGATCACCGTGGGCGGCTCCAGCGTCACCGACAGCCGGCCGCGGGCGGCAAGGTTGTCGACCAGCCGCGGGCCGATCGTCGTGCAGTCCTCGCCCGCCCCGAGGCGCAGCAGCCGCAGACGCTGCACGGGGGCCAGCCGTTCGGCCGTGTCGGGGCCGCCGAGCGCGGGCTCGATGAGGCGCGCGGGGTCCTGGAACCCGTTCAGCGCGTCGAGCGACAGCTCCAGGATCACCGCGTCGCGCACCCCGTCGGCGATGCCGGCGATGCTGGTGCCCGCGGGGTTGAGCGGGGGGGCAAGGTAGGTTGCCCCGAAGGTCCGCGGGCCGCCGCCCGCGGCAGGCGGAAGCACAAGGGGAATGCCGTCGGCCCAGATGCGGCCCGCGGCGAGGCGCACGTCCACATGGCCGTCATGCACCAGCGCGGCCTCGACGCGGTAGCCCTCGGGCTGGTCGGCCGGCACCGCGGCCACGCCCGCGCCGATCACGTCCCGCGCCGCCGTCTCGCGCCACGCTTGCGCGATCAGCTCGGCCTCGGTCAGGTCCCGGTCCGAGATGACGCGGCCCTGCTGGAACAGGACCGCCTGGTCGTTCGGTGCCGTAATCGCGGCGGCCTTGGAAAAATCGCCTTTCATCGGGGGTCTCCCTCCCTCACGTCAAAGTCACGACCAGCGCGCGGACGCCGACCGGCATGAATTCCCGCAGGCGGATGTCGAGGTTGGTGCGGCGGTGCGCCTCCTGCAGGAAGCCGAAGGCGCCCATCGCGTCGTCCCCCGGCCCCCGCGTGAGGACCCGTTCGTCGGTACCCCGGGCAAGCTGGCCGTAGCCCGGCTGCCCGTGGCGGATCGAGGTGAAGGCGACCCGCGCGCCGGGGCCGGACACGCAGGCCCTGTGCGGCGGCAGGCGGTCTCCCTGGCCCGAGAAGCGGCATTGCCTGAGACAGCCGACCTGGTGGTTCCAGACCGTCAGCCGGTGGGTGAAGATCGCGCCCGCGCCGCGCGCCTCGCGCACATGGACCGGCCCGAGGAAGGTCGCGCCCGACACCGACAGCGGCGGCCCCGGGACCTGCGCGGGGTCGGCGACCGAGGCGACGGCCCGGGCCGCGCCGGGCGGATCGTCGGGGCCGACGCCGGCATCCACGATGCTGTCCTGCACGCTCAGCCGGTAGCCCGCATCGGCCCGGATCGCGCCCGCGACCGACCGGACCAGCACGATCTCGGGCACCGCGCCGAAGGCGGCAAGGTCGGCCGCGTTCGCAAAGCCGTAGCCCGCCGCGGCCTCGATGGCGGGCAGAAGGGTCGCGCGGGTTCCGTCGCGCTGGACATGCCCCCCGGGGTCGAGCGTCGCGCCCGTGCATTCGAACCGCGCCAGCGCCAGCCGCTCGACCAGCGCGCGGTTCGCCGGAAAGCCGGCCGCGCGGGTGAGGAACACGCCCTCCAGGCGGAACGACAGCGTCCGGACCTCGGGCGCCGCGGGGTCGGCGGGGCGCAGGCCCAGAGGCCGGGCCAGCCGGATCACCGGGCGCATCCCCGCCGCCGCGCGGATCGTCACCGGATGCGCCAGCCGCAGCGCCACCCGTCCGCCCTCGGCCAGCGCGCCGGCCAGCGTCTCGGGGTTGAGGTCATGCACCAG
>JALORM010000090.1 GCA_025458985.1 Paracoccaceae bacterium
TGAAGGCCGACCTGCCGCTCAGCCAGCTGTCGAGCCAGGCGCCCGAATACGACCGGCCCTGGGTCGAGACGCCGCCGCCCCCGCCGCTCGGCGAGGTGCCAGCCATCGACCCCATCGCCGGTCTGACGGCGCTGATCTCCTCGCCCTCCTACGCGCACAAGGCCTGGGTCTGGGAACAGTACGACAGCCAGGTGATGGCCGATACCGTGGTGACCCCCGGCGCAGGCGCGGGCGTGGTGCGCGTCCACGGCACGGACAAGATGCTGGCCTTCACCTCGGACGTGACGCCGCGCTACGTGAAGGCGAACCCTTTCGAGGGCGGCAAGCAGGCGGTGGCCGAGGCTTGGCGCAACCTGGTGGCCAAGGGCGCCACCCCGCTCGCCGCGACCGACAACCTGAACTTCGGCAACCCCGAGAAGCCCGAGATCATGGGCCAGTTCGTCGGCGCGATCAAAGGCATCGGCGAAGCCTGCCGCGCGCTCGACTTCCCGATCGTGTCGGGGAACGTCTCGCTCTACAACGAAACCGACGGCAAGGGCATCCTGCCCACGCCCACCATCGGCGGGGTCGGCCTGATCGCCTCCGAGTCCGACCTGATCGCAGGCCAGCCGGCCGCGGGGATGGTCGCCCTCGTGATCGGGCAGACGCAGGGCCACCTCGGCCAGTCCGCGCTTCTGGCCGAGATGCTGGGCCGCGAGGAAGGCGACGCCCCGCCCGTCGACCTTACCGCCGAACGCCGCAACGGCGACTTCCTGCTGGCCAACCGCCACCTCGTCGCCGCCGCGACCGACCTGTCGGACGGCGGCCTCGCCCTTGCCGCCTTCGAGATGGCCGAAGCCGCCGGCATCGGCGTGACGCTCGACAATGCTGACATCGGCCAGCTGTTCGGCGAGGACCAGGCGCGCTACCTCGTCGCCTGCTCGATGGACCAGGCCGAGGCGCTGAACGTCGCGGCGAACGCCGCGGGCGTGGCGCTCCACGCGGTCGGCCGCTTCGGCGGCGACACCGTGCGGCTGGGGGGGTCCGGGGCAAGCCTTGCGTCGCTGTCGGCGATCTATCGCGGCGCATTCGCCCGGGCGGTCGAGGGCTGATCTTGCGCGCTTCCTGCGCGCCCTCTAAATCTTGGGGGAAGACCCGGAGGACGCCCGCCCATGCCGATGCGCGCCGAAGAGATCGAAGACCTGATCCGCGCCGCGTTCCCGCAGGCGAGGGTCAAGATCACCGACCTGGCCGGCGACGGCAACCACTACGCTGCCGAGGTGATCGACGAAAGCTTCCGCGGCAAGAACCGCGTGGAACAGCAACGCGCCGTCTATGCGGCGCTGAAGCAGAAGATGGCCGGCAGCCATGGCGAGCTCCACGCGCTCGCGCTCACCACCAAGGCGCCGGACTGACCAGCCGCCCCATTCGAGGACCAGACCCATGACCGCCCATGACCGCATCCGCGAAACCGTCACCGGAAACGATGTCGTGCTCTACATGAAGGGCACGAAGGCCATGCCGCAATGCGGGTTCTCGTCCCGCGTGGCGGGGGTGCTCAACTACATGGGCGTCGACTACCAGGACGTGAACGTGCTGGCCGACGAGGAAATCCGGCAGGGCATCAAGGACTATGCCGACTGGCCCACGATCCCGCAGCTCTACGTCAAGGGCGAGTTCGTGGGCGGCTGCGACATCGTCACCGAGATGACGCTGTCGGGCGAGCTCGACCAGCTCTTCGACGCCAAGGGCATCGCCTACGACCGCGAGGCGGCGAACAAGATCCGCGAAGCCAACGCCTGACCCCCTACCCGGCGCGGCACCCCGTCAGAAGGGCCGCCCTGGGACCCGCGGCCCCGTCGCACAAGGGCAGCGCCGCCCCCGGCGGGTCAGACGCGGCCCGATCCGCCCGTCACGGCGCGGGCACGCTCTCCTCGACCTCCGCGGCGACCGCCTCCGCGCGCTCGGCCAGCGCATCGAGCCGGTCGGCGAGGTCTGCGGGAAACGAAGGCCTCGCTGCGGCCGGGGCGGTCCTCAGCTTCTCCTCGAGGCCCGCGGTCTTGTCGGCCAGCATCAGCCCGGCCATCAGCAGCATCTGCGATTCGGGCATCTTGCCCAGTTGCTGCACCAGCGCAGAGGCCTCGGCATCCAGAAGACGCGCGGCCGATTCCAGATAGGATTCCTCGCCAGGCTGGCAGGCCACCATGAACGGGCGGCCGCCGATGCGGATCTCGACCTCAGCCATCTGCCTTCTCCTCGATGAGCGGCGTCAGTTCCCGCAGGATCGCGTCCAGCTCGGCCCGGTCGGCCGACTGGGCGGCGCGGGTCGCATCCAGTTCGGCCGCCATCACCTGGTCGACGAGCTCCGCGCGCGGCGCGGCCTCGGCCACCGCCTCGCGCAGCTGGCGCGCCGCGGCACGCAGCGCGGCATTGACCCGGGTCAGCCGGTCGACATCCGCCGACAAGGCGTCGGCGCGGGCCTGAAGCTTGCCGACCCGCGCCTCGAGCATCGCCACCGTCTCGTCCTGCTTGGCGCGGATCGCCTTGATCCGTTCCGCAAGCTGGCCGTGCGCCGCCTTCTCGGCAGCAAGCTCGGCGCGCAACGCCTCGGCCTCGTCCGGCGCAGGCGCGGGTATGTCGGCCGGGGGCGATGCCCGGCGCGCGCGCTCCGCCGCAGCGGAAATCCGCTCCAGCGCGGCACCAAGGCGCGCCTCGATGGCGGCGATGTCGGTCATCTGCCCATGCCCTTCCTGCCTTCCTGCGCGCCCGGCGCTCCGCCGGCGGCGTCCTTTTGGCGACCGCCCGGCCCGAATCGCGGTTCCGGGCCGTGCGGGTCGATATTAGCCGCCGGCATGGCGAAATGCGCCCCCTTTCGCGCCAAGGCCTTAGGCCTCGCGCTTGATCTTGCCGCCCTGCCTGCTATCACGCGCCCGACCCCAACCAGGCGAAGGACAAGGCCCCGTGGACATCGCATCGCTCCGCAAGACGCACCCCGACCACTGGGCCAAGGCCTCCGCCCTCAGGATGCTGGCCATCGACGCGGTGCAGGCCGCGAACTCGGGCCACCCGGGGATGCCGATGGGCATGGCCGATCTGGCCACCGTCCTGTTCTCCAGGCACCTGAAATTCGACGCCGCCGCCCCCGACTGGCCCGACCGCGACCGCTTCATCCTGTCGAACGGCCATGGCTCGATGCTGCTCTACGGGCTTCTGCACCTCACCGGCTATCCGGGGATGACGCTGGACGAGGTCAGGAACTTCCGCCAGTGGGGCGCAAAGACCGCCGGGCACCCGGAATACGGCCACGCCGCGGGGATCGAGACGACGACCGGGCCGCTGGGCCAGGGGCTGGCCAACGCCGTGGGCTTCGCGATGGCCGAGGAACGGATGCGCGCCGAGTTCGGGGCGAAGATCGTCGACCACCGGACCTGGGTCTTCGCGGGCGACGGCTGCCTGATGGAAGGGATCAGCCACGAGGCGATCGGGCTTGCCGGGATGCAGCGGCTCAAGAACCTCGTCGTCCTGTGGGACAACAACGACATCTCGATCGACGGCAAGGTCTCGCTGTCGGACCGCACCGATCAGCGCACCCGGTTCAAGGCCGCGGGCTGGGAGGTCCTGCACTGCGACGGCCACGATCCCGACGACATCGACCGCGCGCTGACCGCCGCCCGCGCCGCGACCGGGCCGGTCCTGATCGACTGCGCGACCCACATCGGCTTCGGCAGCCCCAAGAAGCAGGACACCGCCGGCGCGCACGGCTCGCCGCTCGGCCCCGACGAGATCGCGGCGGTGCGCGAGATCTACGGCTGGCCGCATGCCGCCTTCGAGATCCCGGGCGAGGTGCGCAAGGCCTGGGAAGAGGTCGGCGCCCGCGGCCGTGCCGAACGCGAGGCCTGGGAGGCGCGTCTGGCCGCCCTGCCCGCGGCCAAGCGTGCCGAGTTCGAGCGCCGCGTCGCGGGCGAACCTCCGAAGAAGCTTTCCGCCACGATCCGGGCACTGAAGAAGCAGGTCAGCGAGGCGCGGCCCAAGGTCGCCACGCGCAAGTCGTCCGAGATGGTGCTGGAAGTCGTGAACCCGATTGCGCCCGAGACGATGGGCGGATCGGCCGACCTGACGGGGTCGAACAACACCAAGACGGCAGACCTCGGCGTCTTCGGGCCCGAGAACCGCAAGGGCCGCTACGTCTATTTCGGCATCCGCGAACACGGGATGGCGGCCGCGATGAACGGGATGGCGCTGCATGGCGGCATCCGGCCCTACGGCGGCACCTTCCTCGTCTTCGCCGACTATGCGCGCGGGGCAATGCGGCTCTCGGCACTGATGGGCAAGCCCGTCGTCTACGTGCTGACCCACGATTCCATCGGGCTTGGCGAGGACGGCCCGACCCACCAGCCCGTCGAGCACCTCGCCATGCTGCGCGCGACGCCGGGCTACATGGTCTTCCGCCCCGCCGACACGGTCGAGACGGCCGAGGCCTGGGAGATCGCCCTGACCTCGAAGAACCGGCCGAGCGTGCTGGCGCTGTCGCGGCAGAACCTGCCGACCGTGCGCCTCGATCACACCGCGAAGAACCTGACCGCGCAGGGCGCCTATGTCCTGGCCGAGGCGGAAGGCAAGCGGCAGGCGATCCTCATGGCCACGGGCTCCGAGGTCGAGGTGGCGCTGAAGGCGCGCGATCTGCTCCAGGCCGAGGGGATCGGCACCCGCGTCGTGTCGATGCCGTCGTGGGAGCTCTTCGAGGAACAGCCCGACGCCTACCGCCGGAAAGTGCTGCCCCCCGGGCCGGTCCGTGTGGCCGTCGAGGCCGGCATCCGCTTCGGCTGGGACCGCTGGCTGTTCGGCGAGGGCGGGCGGCGCGAGAAGTCGGGCTTCGTGGGCATGCACGGCTTCGGCGCCTCGGCCCCGGCCGAACGGCTCTACAAGGAATTCGGCATCACCCCCGAAGGCGTGGCCGCGAAGGCGAAGGGGCTGCTCGGCCGCTGACCGGACCGGCGCGGCGGGTCCCGGACTGCCCGCGCGAGCCGACCGCTTCGCGCATCCTGCGGGAGCGGCGGGCGGGCGCGGACCGCAGCTTCCGGCGCGCGGGCGGTGCACGTCCGGTGCACACTCGGTGCACAGGTTGTGCGCGCCCGGCGCCCCCTGCCCGGGGCGTCGCTTCAGAGCGTCGCGTTGGTCGCGCCGCCGTCCAGCAGGATGTTCTGGCCCACGATGAATCCGGCATGGACCGAACAGAGGAATGCGCAGGCCGCGCCGAATTCCTCTGCCGTGCCGTACCGCCCGGCGGGAATCGTCGCCTCGCGCCGGCGCTTGGCCTCGTCGAGGCTGATGCCCTGCGCCTTCGCCACGCCGCCGTCCAGCGAAACCGCCCTGTCCGTTGCATGAATTCCGGGGAGCAGGTTGTTGATCGTGATGCCTTTTCCCGCAACCTGACGCGCCGTGCCCGCGACAAATCCGGTCAGCCCCGTCCGGGCCGCGTTCGACAGGCCCAGGGCCGGGATCGGCGCCTTGACCGACTGCGAGGTGATGTTGACCACCCGCCCCCAGCCGCGCTCCATCATGCCCGGAAGGCAGGCCTGCATCAGGGCAATGGGCGTCAACATGTTGGCGTCGAGCGCCTTGATGAAATCGTCGCGCGACCAGTCCGACCACAGCCCCGGCGGCGGCCCGCCGGCATTGGTCACCAGGATGTCCACCTGCCCGGCCGCGGCCAGAACCTCGGTCCGGCCGGCCTCGGAGGTGACGTCGGCTGCCACGCAAGTCACGGAAACGCCGTGCTTTTCGCGGATCGCCGCCGCTGTCGCCTCAAGCGTTTCGGCGCCACGGGCATTGAGCACGAGGTCCACCCCGGCCGCCGCGAGCGCCTCGGCGCAGCCGCGTCCGAGCCCCCTCGACGAGGCTGTGACCAGTGCCCGCCGTCCCCTGATCCCGAGATCCATGCCTGCCCCCCTCTCGCGTGTCGTCCGCCCCTGCGTTAGCATCCCGTGTCCCGGTTGGAAACCGCACCGCCGCCCCCCTTGGCGTTAGGAAGGCTTTCACCCTGCCCGTGGCAGCCTGACGTTGACCGCCGATGCCGCCCTTCCTATCGTCCCCGCCACCTGTGCCGGGCAATCCCTGCCTTGCACCGCCCGACGGCCCCGTGATGACACCCGCCTCCGACCGCCACGCCCTGCATGTCTGCCATGTCTTCGCTGCCGAAGACATGACGGTGGTTTCGGGCGCGAACCTCGGCGACCCGCTCGGCGCGGCGGACGAGCTTTGCCCGGGCGACGTCTATGCGTTCCGCGATGCGGCGCGGGCGCTGCGGCTCGAGCTCAGGGGATCTCCGGCCGGGCGGTTGCGCGCGTCCGAGGGGTGCGAGGCCGCTCCGCCCGGTACCGAGGCCCTGCGCGAAGCGCGGCTGACCTTTCTGTCCGAAGACGGAAGCCGGGCCGAGGCGCTGGTGCTTTCCCTGGGGCGGCGGCGGGTGTTCCTGCCGCTCGGGCCGCTCGACCCGGCCAGCCGCTACACGCTTGTCGACACCTCGGGCCGGGCCGAGGCGGTGCCACTGGCCGATGCGGTCTCGGTCGCCTTCACCCGTGGCACGCGGATCGCGCTGGCCGACGGGCGTCACTGGCCGGCCGATCGGCTGACGGTCGGCGACATGGTCCTGACCCGCGACAATGGCCCCCAGCCGCTGCGCCACCTGCTGCGCCGCACCGTTCCGGCCGCCGGGGCCTTCGCGCCGGTGGCGATCGCGGCCGGCACGCTCGGCAATCCGCGCGATCTGGTCGTGGGCCAGCACCAGCGCCTGTTCGTCTACCAGCGCGGTCCGGACCGGCTGACCGAACGGGCCGAGATGCTGATCCGCGCCGGCGACCTTGCGGATGGCGAGGCGGTGGCGATACGGCGGGGCGGCTTCGCCGACTACGTGAGCCTCGTCTTCGACCGGCACGAGGTGGTCTACGCCGAATGCGTGCCGGCCGAGAGCCTGCTGGTCAACGCGACCACCCGGCCGGGCCTGCCCCCGGCTGATCCGCACACCCAAGGGCTGACGGACACGCCGGGCAGGCGGACCTCAACCGGCGTCCGGCCCGCCGTAGTAGAATTCCTCGCGCACGATGTGGCCGTCGCGGACATGGTAGACGCCGACCTCGGCGCCCTCGCCCACCTCGCCCGTGGCCCGGTTGCGTGTCTTCATCGTGTAGTAGACGGCAAAGCGGTCGGGCGGGAACGGGAAGGGCCCTTCGACACTGCCGCCCAGCATTTCCATGTTGCCTTCCCACCAGTCGTGCTTGGCGCGGATGGCGTCGAGCCCCGCGGACTCGCGTCCGCCGCCCATGTCGAGCGCCTCGACCGAGACCGCGTCGGGCGCATAGAGCCGGTCGAGGTTCTCGCGAGCCCGGCCTTCGCGGACGCCGGCGACGAGGTCCGCGGCGATCTGGTTCAGGGTCATTGTCATGGCAGCCTCCCACATGTTCGCATAATGTTCCATTCTGCCACAGCCGGGTGACAACGCCAAGACACCAGCCCGCACGGCCGGCGGAATGCGGCCTGCCGGCGCGTGGCCAGCCGAGAACGGCGCCGCGCGTCAGGCCGAAGCCCCCCGAAAGCCGCCATCACGCAGCTGAACTTTCCAACCCGGCCGGGCGCCGCTATATCGGCGCCCATGCCCGATACCGCCCCAGTCCCGAACCGCCCCGCCCTGCCGCCCGAGATCGAGCGGCGGCGCACCTTCGCGATCATCTCGCACCCCGACGCGGGCAAGACCACGCTGACCGAGAAGTTCCTGCTGTTCGGCGGCGCGATCCAGATGGCGGGTCAGGTGCGCGCGAAGGGTGAAGCCCGCCGCACCCGAAGCGATTTCATGCAGATGGAGAAAGACCGCGGCATCTCGGTCAGCGCCTCGGCCATGTCGTTCGATTTCGGGCGGTGGCGCTTCAACCTGGTCGACACGCCCGGCCACTCGGACTTCTCGGAAGACACCTACCGCACGCTGACCGCCGTCGACGCCGCGATCATGGTGATCGACGGCGCAAAGGGCGTGGAAAGCCAGACCCGAAAGCTCTTCGAGGTCTGCCGCCTGCGCGACCTGCCGATCCTGACCTTCTGCAACAAGATGGACCGCGAGGCGCGCGACACGTTCGAGATCGTCGACGAGATTCAGGAGAACCTGGCGATCGACGTGACGCCTGCAAGCTGGCCCATCGGCCAGGGTCGCGATTTCCTCGGCGTCTACGACGTGCTGCACGACCGGCTGGAGCTGATGGACCGCGCCGACCGCAACCGGGTGGCGGACTCGATCCAGATCGCGGGGCTCGACGACCCCAAGCTGGCCGAGCACGTCCCCGCCGACCTGCTGGCGAAGCTGCGCGAGGAACTCGAGATGGCGAAGGAGCTGCTGCCGCCGTTCGACCGGCAGTCGTTGCTGGAAGGACACCTGACGCCGATCTGGTTCGGCTCGGCGATCAATTCCTTCGGCGTGAAGGAGCTGATGGCCGGGATCGGCGCCTATGGCCCCCCGCCGCAGCCGCAGCGGGCCGAACCGCGCCAGATCGCGCCGGAGGAAGGCCGCGTCGCGGGCTTCGTCTTCAAGGTGCAGGCCAACATGGACCCCAAGCACCGCGACCGGGTGGCCTTCGTGCGCCTGGCCTCGGGGCATTTCGAACGCGGCATGAAGCTGACGCATGTGCGCGCCGGCAAGCAGATGGCGGTGACGAACCCGGTCCTGTTCCTGGCCGCCGACCGGGAACTCGCCGAAGAGGCCTGGGCCGGCGACATCATCGGCATCCCGAACCACGGGCAATTGCGCATCGGCGACACGCTGACGGAAGGCGAGGCGCTGAAGGTCACGGGCATCCCCTCCTTCGCGCCCGAACTTCTGCAGACCGTCCGTGCGATGGACCCGATGAAGGCCAAGCACCTCGACAAGGCGCTGATGCAGTTCGCCGAGGAAGGCGCGGCCAAGGTGTTCAAGCCGCAGATCGGCTCGGGCTTCATCGTGGGCGTCGTCGGCGCGCTGCAGTTCGAGGTGCTGGCCAGCCGGATCGAGCTGGAATACGGCCTGCCGGTGCGGTTCGAGCCCTCGCAGTTCACCTCGGCCCGCTGGGTCTCGGGGCCGAAAGACAAGGTCGAGGCCTTCGCGGCGGCGAACAAGCAGCA
>JALORM010000091.1 GCA_025458985.1 Paracoccaceae bacterium
CCCGCCCGGAGCGCGGGCCGACGCGGGCGGGGGGACGCTGTCCCCCCGGACCCCCCTGGAGTATTTGCGACAGAATGAAGGAGGCATGCGATGTCGCTCTGCGATCTTCCGGCCTCGAGCCTCTCGGCGCTGCTGGCACGGGGTGAGCTGCGTGCCGTCGAGGTGATGGCGGCGTTCCTCGACCGGATCGACGGTGCCAACCCGGCCCTGAACGCGGTGGTGGCGCTGCGGCCGCGCCAGGCGCTGATGGAGGAGGCAGCGGCAGCCGACCGGACGCCCCGCAGGGGCTGGCTGCACGGGCTGCCGCTGGCGGTCAAGGACCTGGCCGCGACCGCGGGGATCGCGACGACCTGGGGCGACCTGGGGCTCGCCCCTGTTTCGCGGGTTCGTGCCCGAGGCCGACGACATCCTGCCCGCGCGGCTGAGGGCGGCGGGCGCGATCCTGATCGGCAAGACCAACGCGCCCGAGTTCGGGCTGGGCAGCCACACCTTCAACGAGGTCTACGGCGCGACGCGCAACCCCTACGACCCCGGCCGCTCGGCAGGCGGGTCCTCGGGCGGGGCGGCGGCGGCGCTGGCGGCGCGGATGCTGCCCGTCGCGGACGGGTCGGACATGATGGGATCGCTGAGGAACCCCGCCGCCTTCTGCAACGTCTACGGGTTCCGGCCGAGCTTCGGCCTGGTGCCGGCGGACCCGCAGGGCGACACCTTCCTGCACCAGCTGGCGACCGACGGGCCGATGGGCCGCACGGTGGAGGACATCGCGCATCTGCTGGAGGTGCTGGCGGGGCCCGACCCGCGCGTGCCCCACGCGGTCGCGCCGGAACCCTATGCCGAGGCGCTGGATGCCGACCCGCGGGGCGCGCGGATCGGCTGGCTGGGCGACTGGGGCGGCGCCTATGCCTGCGAGCCCGGCATCCTTGCCGCCTGCGAGGCGGCGCTGGGCGTCTTCGCCGAGCATGGCGGCAACGTCGAGCCGGTCGCGCCGCCCTTCGCGGCCGGGCGGCTGTGGGAGGCCTGGACCGTGCTGAGGTCCTGGGCGATCGCGGCGCGGCTCGGCCCCCTGCACGCCGACCCCGCCAAGCGCGCCCGGATGAAGCCCGAGCTGGTGTGGGAGATCGAGCGCGGGCTGTCGCTGTCGGCGATGGAGGTCCATGCCGCGAGCGTCACGCGCTCGGCGTGGTTCGCGCGGCTCGCCGGCCTCTTCGAGCGCTTCGAGGCGCTGGCGCTGCCCGCGGCGCAGGTCTGGCCGTTCCCGGTGGACTGGCGCTGGCCGCAGGAGGTGGCCGGGCGGCCGATGGACACCTACCACCGCTGGATGGAGGTCGTGGTGCCCGTCAGCCTTGCCGGCCTGCCCTGCCTGGCGCTGCCCGCGGGGTTCGGGGCCGCGGGGCTGCCGACGGGCCTGCAGCTGTTCGGGCCCCACGGCGCGGACCGCGCGATCCTGCGGCTGGGGCAGGCCTATCACCGGGCGACCGACTGGCCGGCGCGCCGGCCGCCCGTTCCCTGACCCGATCCTCTTCCTTTTGTTCCAAATACCGTCGGGGGGTCCGGGGGGCAGACAGCCCCCCGGCCTCGCCGCTTACCGGCCGTCATGGCCTGAAAGGGCCCCGTAGAGTTCGGGCCTGCGGTCGCGGAACAGGCCCCAGGACCGGCGCAGGTCGCGCGCGGCGTCGAGGTCGAAGGTCGCCGTCAGCACCTCTTCGCGGTCGCGCGCGGCGCGGGCCACGACCTCGCCCGTGGGGTCGGCGAGGAAGGACGCGCCGTAGAAGGTGACCTCGCGGCCCTCCTGCACCTCGCGCCCGATGCGGTTCGAGGCGGCAAGCGGCACGATGTTGGCGGCCGCGTGGCCGCGCATGACGGTTTCCCAGTGCGGCTGGCTGTCGTAGCCGGGATCGGGCGGTTCGGAGCCGATGGCGGTGGGATAAAGCAGCAGCTCCGCCCCCATCAGCGCCATCGCGCGGGCGGCCTCGGGGAACCACTGGTCCCAGCAGATGCCGGTGCCGATGCGGCCGAAGGCGGTGTCCCAGACCCGGAAGCCGGTGTCGCCGGGGGTGAAGTAGTACTTCTCCTCGTAGCCCGGGCCCTGGGGGATGTGGCTCTTGCGGTAGCGGCCGAGCACCGTGCCGTCGGCGTCGATCATGGCGACGGAGTTGAACGCGGCTTCGCCCGCGCGCTCGAAGAACGAGACGGGGATCACGGCGCCGAGCTCGGCGGCCAGCGCGGCGAAGCGGGCCACGAGCGGGTTGCCTTCGAAGGGCAGGGCGAGGGCCAGATGCCGCGGGTCCTCGGTGATGCAGAAGTAGGGGGTCTGGAAAAGCTCCTGGATCAGGATCACCTGCGCGCCTTCGGCCGCGGCCCGCCGCGCCATCCTCTCGGCGGCGGCCACGTTGGCGTCCACGTCCCAGGAACAGGCGAACTGAGTGACGGCGACGGTGACGGTGCGCATGCTTCTCTCCTTCGGCCCCGGCGATCCTGCCGCAGGCAGCAGGCCGCGTCACGGGGTCTTTCCCGCCGCGCGCGGGCAGCCTAGTGTCTGGCGCGACGCAGGCAGGGATGCGCGGCCATGAACTTCAGCCTATCGACCTCGCTTGGCCTGATGCGCGACACCTGGCCGTTCCTGGTGTTCCGCGTCGTTGTCTACTTCGCGATCGCCGCCGCCTACGTGCTGGCGACCGGGGCGGGCGCGGGTCTGGGCTGGACGGTCGGGCTGTTCGGCGACGACGAGTTCCGGGCCGGCGCGACGGTCTGGGGCGGGCTCTTCGGCTTCGGCGCGGTGGCGGCCGTGCTCTACGTCCTGCGCGAATACACGCTCTACCTCGTCAAGGCGGGCCATATCGCCGTGATGGTCGAGGCGCTCGACAGCCGCTTCGTGCCCTCGGGCCGGGCGCAGATCGACTTCGCGCAGAAGGCGGTCAGGGATCGGTTCGGCGAGGCCTCGGCCCTGTTCGCGGTGGATCAGCTTGTGAAGGGTGTCATCCGGGCAATCACCGGACTGGTGCAGGGCCTCGCGTCGCTCCTGCCGCTGCCGGGCCTGCAGGGGGCGGTGAAGGCGGTGCGCGGCTTCCTCAGGGTTGCGGTCGGGCTGGTGGACGAGGTGATCCTGGCCCATGCGCTGCGCACCCGGGCGACGAACCCCTGGGCCTCGGCCCGGGATGCGCTGGTGCTTTATGGCCAGAACGTCCGGCCGATGCTGGTCTCGGCCGCGTGGATCACGGTCCTGACCTGGGCGCTTGCCTTCGTGGTCTTCTTGCTGATGCTGGCGCCGGCTGCCGCGGTCGTCTGGCTGATCCCCGGTGGCTGGTCCGCGGGGGGCGTGGTCTTCGCGATCCTCTTCGCCTGGGCGGTCAAGGTGGCGCTGATCGAACCCTTCGCCCTCGCCTGCCTGCTGCAGGCCTTTTTCGCCGTGACCGCGGGCCAGACCCCCGATCCCGAATGGTCGGCCCGGATCGACGGGGTGTCGGACCGCTTCCGCGAACTTGGCCGGCGCGCGGCCGCGGCGGCCGGGGCGCAGGCGCCCGCGCCGACGGGCGAGGCGTGGCGGGCGCATTCCTCGCGCGCGACGCCGCCTGGCGCGTGACCGCCGCGCCGCCCACCGGCGCCTGGACCCCGGGCGCGCTGGCCGACCTGCTGGATCCTGGGCGGGCCGGGTTCGACGAGGTGATCGACGTCCGCTCGCCCGCCGAGCATGCTGAGGATCACCTGCCCGGCGCCGTCAACCTTCCGGTTCTGGACGATGCCGAGCGGGCGCGGGTCGGCACGATCTACGTGCAGGAAAGCCGGTTCCTGGCTCGCCGCGTCGGCGCGGCGCTGGTCGCGCGCAATGCTGCGGCGCATCTGGAAGGCCCGCTCTCCGGCAAGGGCCCCGGGTACCGGCCGCTGGTCTACTGCTGGCGGGGCGGGCAGAGGTCGGGGTCCTTCGCCACGATCCTGCGGCAGATCGGCTGGCGAGTCGGGGTGCTCGAGGGCGGCTACCGGACCTACCGCCGGATGGTGCAGGCCGCGCTCTACGACCTGCCGTTCCCCGCGCCGGTCGTGGTGCTTGACGGCAATACCGGATCGGCCAAGACCGAGATCCTGAAGCTTCTGCCCGGACTCGGCGTGCAGGCGATCGACCTCGAGGCGCTGGCGAACCACCGGGGCTCGATCTTCGGGGCGCAGCCCGGGGGGCAGCCGGGCCAGAAGGGATTCGAAAGCGCGCTGGCCGTGGCGATGGCGACGCTGGATCCTGCGCGTCCTGTCGTGGTCGAGGCCGAAAGCTCGAAGATCGGGGCCCGGATCGTTCCGCCCGCCCTTTGGGAGGCGATGAAGGCTGCCCCCCGGGTCGAGATCGCCGCCCCGCTTGCCGAGCGGGCGGCGTACCTCGCGCGGGCCTATGGCGACATGGCAGGGGACCGCGAGGCGTTCGCCGCCGTACTGGACAGGCTGCGCCCCTATCACGCGGGCGAGCGCGTCGCCGACTGGCAGGCGCTGCTGGCCGCGGGCCGGCTGGAGCCGCTTGCCGGGCGGCTGATGGCCGAGCACTACGATCCCCGCTACGCCAAGCAGCGGGCGCGGATTGCAGGGCGGGTGAAGGCGGCCATCGAGGTGCAGCGGCTGGACGCGGAAGGGCTGGCCGAGGCCGCGCGCGCCGTCGCCAGGGCAGTGGAGTCGATGGCTGGGCCCGAGGGAAGGCCGGGGGCTCTGCCCCCGGACCCCCGCGGTATTTGAGACAAAAGGAAGCCGGGATCAGTCGGCCGAGATGGCGGGCTGTCCCTCGGCCAGCGTGCCGATGATTGCGGCGGGAAAGCCCTCTGTCCGCAATGCGGCGACGAGGGACGGCGCCTCGGGGCCGGGCACGGCGGCAAGAAGGCCGCCGGCGGTCTCGGGGTTGAACAGCAACTCGGCGCGCGGGTCTTCAGGCAGCATCATCGCCGGGCGCAGCGCGGCGTTCGCGGAATGAAGCGTGGAGCGGATGCCCTGGCCGATCAGGTCGAGCGCCCCGTCGAGGACCGGCAGCGCGCGAAGGTCCAGCCGGGCGGCGCAGCCCGAGGCCTCGAGGAGGCCCATGAGGTGACCCGCCAGGCCGAAGCCGGTGACGTCGGTCATCGCGCGGGCCTGCGGCGCGAGCAGGCGCGCCGCCGCGCCCTGGGGCCGGGCCATCGCGGCAAGCGCCGCCGCGACGTCCGCGCCCCGTGCCTGCATCGCCATCTCGGCCGCAAGGATCACCCCGGTGCCGAGTGCCTTTGTCAGGATCAGCGCGTCCCCGGGACGGGCGCCAGACTGGCCGACAGGCGCAGCCCCGGCGAGGCCGGTGACGGTGAACCCGACCGACAGTTCGGCCCCGAGTGCGGTATGCCCGCCGACGATCTCGGCGCCTTCGGGGGCGAAGACATCGGCCGCCGCGGCGAGGATCTCGGCCAGCGTGGCGGACTGGAGCGGCGCGCTCATCCGGGGCAGGACGACCTGCGCCAGTACCGCCTGGGGCGCCGCGCCCATCGCCCAGACATCGCCCAGCGCATGCACCGCGGCGATGCGCGCAAGGAGGCCCCAGTCTGCCGTGAAGGCGCGCAGCGTGTCGGTCGTCAGGACCTGCGTGGTCTTGCCGATGCGCAGGACGGCGGCGTCGTCGCCCGCGCCGATCAGCACGTCGGCGCGACGGGGTGCAGGAAGCGCGGCCAGCGCCTGAGACAGCGCGCCGCGGCCGACCTTGGCGGCGCAGCCGCCGCAAAGCGGCTGCCCGGCCGCCTCCTCGGCGGCGCCAAGAGCCGCGAGACCAGGGGGCGCGGCCGTCTCCATCGGGGCGAGGTCGGCGAACCGCGCCATGAAGCGGCGGTCGATCCAGTCCTTCCAGCGCCAGAGCAGCGCGCCTGAGGTCCTGAGCCCCGACCGGTCGGCCACCGCCCGCCGGTCGCCGCACGAGATCAGCTTGAGGTAGTCGCGCTGCGGACGGTAGGGCCGCGGCGTTCCGCCGGTCAGCGCGGCGCGCAGGTTGTCGAACAGGACCGGCGCCTGGCGGACGGCATAGACGCCGGCCTTCGGGCGGGGGGCGTGCGTCAGGTGGGCGCAGTCGCCGACCGCGAAGATCGCCGGGTCGGTGACCGAGGCGAGCGTCGCGCCGACGCTGACGAACCCCTGGTGCAGGTCGAGCCCGGTGCCGGAAAGCCAGCCCTGCGCCGACGCGCCCGCCGCGCCGCAGGTGAAGGCCGACACCAGCCGCTCGCCCGATGCCAGCGTGACATGGCCCGCGTCGACCGCGGCGACGGGCGCCCCCGCGCGCAGCGCAACGCCGAGCCTTCGCGCCTCGGCCGCCAGGGTGGCTCGCGTGCCGGGGGCGAGGTCGGGCAGGATGGCTCCCGCCGCCTCGACCAGCGTGACGCGGCCCGCGCCCAGGCGGAAGGCCATCGCCAGCGCGAGTTCCACGCCCGCAACGCCGCCGCCGATCACCACTGCATCGGCAGGCCCTCCGGCGGTGACGCGGGCAAGGTGGCCCTCCCAGGCCGCGGCAAAATCCGCCAGCGGCTTGGCGGGGTGTGCGTGCGCGGCGAAGCCCGGAAGGTCGGGCATGTCGGAGGTGATGCCGATGTCGATCGAGGCGAGGTCGTAGCGCACCGGCCCCCGCCCGGACAGGTGCACCATCCGGCGGTCGCGGTCGATCCCCACAGCCCGGTCGAGGATCAGCCGTGCCCCTGCGAAGCGCGCAAGCCGGACGAGGTCGATCATCAGGTCGTCGCGGCGGTAATGGCCGGCGACCAGACCCGGCAACATGCCCGAATAGGGTGCGGCAGGATCGGGATTGACCACCGTCAGGCGTGCGCCGGGAAGGGGTGCCATGCCCCAGGCGCGCAGGACCAGCGCATGCGTATGGCCGCCGCCGATCAGCACGACGTCCCGGGTCAGGGGCAGCGCTTCCTGCATGGCGCTCCTTCCGCGAGGCCCGGCACACTCTCCGGCGGCGCGTGCCGCATGGGCCGGCAGGACGGGGATAGCCTGCGCGGCACCGGAAGGCGAGGCGCGAATTGGCACGGCGCGCGGCCTCCCGGTCCCTCCGCGCACCCGTCGACCGCCTGTGCCGGTCGGCAGAGACGGCCATCCCCGCTGCCGGAATAGGACTTGACGGGTCGGCGGGCGTGTCCTACCTACGCGGCGCTCTGGCGGAGTAGCTCAGCTGGTTAGAGCAGAGGAATCATAATCCTTGTGTCGGGGGTTCAAATCCCTCCTCCGCTACCAGCAAACCTTTTCAGAGGGTTACC
>JALORM010000498.1 GCA_025458985.1 Paracoccaceae bacterium
GATCGAGCCCATCCCGAGCACGACGGCGCCCCGTCCGGGCGCGGCCCCGTGGCGATCGGCGAAGTCGGCCGCCACGACCGGAAACAGCGCCGCCACCGACGCCTCGGCCAGTTCGGCATATTGCCGCCCCGCCTCCTCCGCCCCGACTAGGCCGCGCAGCAGGTGGACGCCCACGCGGAAGTGCCATTCCTTCGCCCAGACCCGCGCGGCGTCGAGCTTCTTCTCGTAGTCCGGTACCCCGGCGAGCCGTGCCGCCAGCGCGGCGGACAGCGCCGCCCGGCCGGGCCAGGGCGCGAAGAAGTCGCCGCCGATCACGGCGTCGAGGACGCCGGCGTTGCGCGACAGGTAGCGCGCGAGCGCCGGCGCCGTTGCCGCAATGTCAACGATCAGGTCCACAAGCTGCGGATTGGCCTCGAACAGCAGGCGGCGAAAGATCGCCTGCGCGCGGTCGCTGCGCAGCGCGGGATAGCCGCGCCAGCGCTCGACCACCGCGCGCATCCCGTCGGGGAGGTCAGGCATCTCCTCGGCGGCCTCCGGGGCGAAGAAGCCTTCGGTCAGCTCGGCCACCCGCGACAGCCGTGCCTCGATGGCCCGGCGCAGCCGCGCCGTGTCGCCCTCGCCCGACAGACGCGCCAGGCGCTCCCAGTCCTCGGGCGTGGCGGGCAGCGCGTGGGTCTGCTGGTCGCCAACCATCTGCACCCGGTGCTCGACCTCGCGGTGCGCGCGGTAGTGCAGCGCCAGTTCGTCGCGCACCGTGCCCGGCACCCATCCTGCCGCGCTGAGCCGGCCCAGCCCCTCGATCGTGCCCCGCACCCGCAGCGAGGGGTCGCGCCCCCCGGCAATGAGCTGGCGGGTCTGGGTGAAGAATTCGATCTCGCGGATGCCGCCCACGCCCAGCTTCAGGTCGTGCCCGTCAAGCCGCATGCCGTGCAGGCCCTTGTGGTCGCGGATGCGCAGGCGCATGTCGTGCGCGTCCTGGATCGCCACGAAGTCGAGGTGCCGCCGCCAGACGAAGGGCGACAGCACCGCCAGGAACCGCTCGCCCCCCGCAAGGTCGCCCGCGCAGGGCCGCGCCTTGATCCAGGCGGCGCGTTCCCATGTGCGCCCGACGCTTTCGTAGTATCGCTCGGCCGCCTCCATCCCCATGCAGACCGGCGTCACCGCGGCGTCGGGGCGCAGGCGCAGGTCGGTGCGGAAGACATAGCCCTCGTCGGTGTGGTCCGACAGAAGCGCAGTCAGCCCGCGCGTCGCCCGGATGAAGGCCGCGCGCGCCTCGTAGGCCTCGGCCGGCGGAAAGCGCGTCTCGTCGAAGAGGCAGATGAGGTCGATGTCGGAGGAATAGTTGAGCTCGAACGCCCCCATCTTGCCCATCGCGAAGACGACCATGCCCGCCGCGTCGGCCAGCGCCTCCTCGCCGAGTCCCGGGATCTTGCCGCGGCGGAGTTCCGCGCCGACGAAGGCGCGCAGGCCCGCCGACACGGCCGCATCGGCCAGCCGCGTCAGCGCGCCGGTGACGGTTTCCAGCGGCCAGACCCCGCCGAGGTCGGCGAGCGCGGCCAGCAGCGCCACCCGGCGCTTGGCCCGGCGCAGCTCGGGGCCCAAGCGCCCAGTCCCTCTCGCGCTCCAGAAGTCCTGCCAGATAGGGGCTGGACCCCGCCACCCCGGCGATCACCTCGCGCAGCCCGGCCGGCAGATCGCCGAAAGCGGCCGCAGCCTCGGCCCCGCGGTCGGGCTCGAATGGCAGGGGCGCGCGGGTCAGGCGGGCGGCGAAGTCCATCCGCGATCCCTGCCCGTCCCCGCTGCCGCGGTCAATCCCGCCCGCCGGGCCCGACGCTGGCCCGCCCCACTTCGGGTCCGCAAATATCCCCGCCGGAGGCACGCCCGAGCGCCCGCAGCGCAAGCGAGGACGCGAGAGGAAGGGAATGGCCCGGAACGGGCCTCCGCCAGATCAGCAGAACAGGACCAGCGCGCCCGGGTCCCACGAGACGCGCGCCGCCTCGCCCCGCTCCAGCACCTTGCGGCCGAAGAGGTTGCGCATCGAGATTGTCAGCGGCGCCTCGACGCCCGGCAGGCGGATGCCGTAGTAGGTCATGTCGCCGTAGTAGGTGACCTCATCCACCACCCCGTCCGAGACCCGCGCCCGCGGCGCGTCGCCGTCGAAGAGGACGGTCAGCGTCTCGGGCCGGAAGCCCACGCTTGCCGGTCCGGTCCGCGCCCCGCCCGGGCACTGCTCGGACGCGATCGCGACGTGCCCGAGGCCCGCCACCTCGACCTCGATCGCCTCGCCGTTCACGGCTGTGACCTCGGCCGGCAGGAAGTTCATCACCCCGATGAAGTCGGCCACCTTTCGGTTGACCGGCCGGCGGTAGAGCTGCTGCGGCGCGGCGAGCTGGGCAATCGAGCCCTCGAACATCACCGCGATCCGGTCGGACATGATCAGCGCCTCTTCCTGGTCGTGGGTGACCAGGATGAAGGTGATGCCCACCTGCCGCTGCAGGCGGCGCAGTTCCGACTGCATCTGCTCGCGCAGCTTCTTGTCCAGCGCCGACAGCGGCTCGTCCAGCAGCAGCACCTTGGGCTTGAGGATCAGCGCGCGCGCCAGCGCGGGCGCCGTAGCCCTTGAGACCCACCATCTCCAGCGCCTCTTCGACCGCGCGCGCCTTCTCGGCCGCGCTGCGCGGGTCTCGGCGCAGGCCGAAGCCCACGTTCTCGGCCACCGTCAGGTGCGGGAAGATCGCGTAGCTCTGGAACACCATGTTGGTGGGCCGCTTGTTCGCGGGCACGCCCTCCATCAGCTGGCCCGCGATGTGGATCGTGCCCTGGCTCACGTCCTCGAAGCCCGCGATGGTGCGCAGCAGCGTGGTCTTGCCGCAGCCCGAAGGCCCGAGCAGCGAGAAGAACTCGCCCGCGCCGATGTCGACGTCGATACCGCGCAGCGCGTGGTAGTCGCCGTAGTACTTGTGGACGCCCCGGATCTCGATGATCGGTTTCACAGGAAGCCTCCGCTGTCCTTGCCGCCGGCCCTGGCGATGCCCCGGCGGCGGAAATATTCGGCGATGATGAGAAGCGTGATCGACAGCGCCACGAGGATCGTGCCAAGCGCCATGATCGACGGCAGCTTGGTCGGGAAGCGCAGCTGCGACCAGATGTAGACCGGCAGCGTCGGCTCGGTGCCGGTCAGGAAGAAGGCGATGATGAACTCGTCCAGCGAGATCGTGAACGAGATCAGCAAGGACGAGATGATGCCCGGCATGATCAGGGGCAGCGTGATCAGCCGGAACGTGCTCCACTTCGTCTCGCCCAGATCGTAGGCGGCCTCTTCCAGCGACTTGTCCAGCGACTGGAAGGCCGAATTCAGGATGGCGATCGAGAACGGCGTGCAGATCAGCACATGGCCGAGGATCACCGTCCAGGCCGACAGGTTCACCCCGATCCCGAGCAGCACGACCAGAAGCGACACCGCCACGATGATCTCGGGCAGCACCAGCGGCAGCATGATGAAGCCCACGATCGGCCCCTTGCCGGGGAAGTCGTAGCGCGTCGAGGCGCGGGCGGCGAAGATCCCGAGGCAGGTCGCGAGGATCGCCGTCGAGACCGCGATCACAAGGCTGTTCTTGACCGCGTCGTGCAGCGCCGGGATCGTCGCAAGTTCCTTGAACCATCCTGTCGTGAAACCCGACAGCGGGAAGGCGATGATGGTCGAGTCGTTGAACGCGAAGATCGGCAGAAGCACGATCGGCGCATAGAGGAAGACCAGATAGAGGATCGTGTAGGCCTGAAAGCCGTTGCCCTTGCCCTTCATTGCTGGCGCACCCTCAGGAAGCGGCGGTTCAGGAACAGGAACACCAGGCTGACCGCGGTCACGATGGCCATGGCCGACACCGCCAGCGCCGAACCCAGCGGATAATTGTCAAGCCGCAGGTACTGCAGCTGGATCGCGTTCGAGATCATCCGCCCCTCGGGGCCGCCGACCAGCTGCGGCGTGACGTAGTCGCCGATGGTCGGGATGAAGACGATCAGCACGGCGGCCACCACGCCCGGCATCGACAGCGGCAGCGTCACCCGCCAGAAGGTCATCATCCGCGACTCGCCCAGGTCCTGGCTTGCCTCGAGAAGCGAACGGTCGATCTTCTCGAGCGCCACGAAGATCGGCAGGATCGCGAAGGGCGCATAGGCATGGGC
>JALORM010000092.1 GCA_025458985.1 Paracoccaceae bacterium
TGACACGGTGGCCGCGGCGGACCAGCGCCTCGGCCATCCATTCGGCCACCAGCGTGGCCCCGCCATAGCTGTAGGGGCGGAAGTGGACGTTGGCGATCAAGACGTGCATGGCCCCGGGTCCGGGAGGCGAAAGGAACGATCCACCCGATCCGCGCAGCAGGCAGGGCCGAGCACGCGGGGGCGGCGTCTCCGCCCGCGGATGGGCCTGGACGTGGCGCCCCCGGGCCTGGCGCAGGCGCCGCCGCCGAGGGGCAAGACCCCGGCCGCGCGCGGGCGGCGCGCGCTCACGACCGACCCCAGGCCAGCAGCGCCGGGTCGGCGATGCCGGGGGCCTCGACGTTGCGCTGTGCCTCGGCCCAGGCGCGGTTCGCCGCGCCCATCGCGCGGGCGCAGCCCGGGTCGGACAGTGTCGCCAGCGCCTCGGCCCAGTCCTCCGTCGTCGTGGCCAGGAGGCCAGTGGTGCCGTCGCGCAGCACCTCGTCGATCTCGCCCACCGGACTCGCGGCGACGGGGCGCCCGACGGCTGCCGCATCGAGCAGCCGCGCCGCGCTCTTGCAGCGGTTGAAGGGGTCGTCGGCCAGCGGGATCAGCACCGCATCGGCGCGGGCGAGCGCCGCAAGGTAGCCGGCATAGGGCAGCACCGGCAGGACCTCGGACGCCGCCGCCACGGCGCGCGGCAGGGCCCTGAGGTCGAGCGGCCCGATCACGAGAACGCGGGTGCCTGGTGCGCGCGCGATGTGGGCCTCGAGCGCCGGGATCAGCGGCGCGAGGTCGGGCCCCCTCCCGCGGGAACCGTTGGGCAGGGCGAAGGTGACGGGGCCGGGCGGGCGCGGCAGGGCGACCAGACGGGCGCCGAGGGCGAGGTCGGCCTCGCCGAGGAAGTTCCGGCGCAGCCAGACCGGCCGGGGGCAGAACCGCGCCACCTCGGCGGCCAGCGCCGGCGTGCTGACCGAGACCGCATCGGCCGCCGACATCAGCTCCAGCACCTGCGGCGCCGCACGCAGCGCGCCGATCCGCTCGGCCGGCGGCAGGGACGCGAGCGCCCGGTGCCCGGCACAGGCCGGCAGGCTCATCAGCGGGTCGTCGAGGTCGTAGAGCACCGGCAGCCCGAGACGCCGGGCCTCGTAGAGCAGCATTGCCGTCGCCTCGCTGCGGGCACAGCGGGCGAAGACGACGTGGCTGGCATCCTGCAGGGCGCCGGCGGCGGCCCGCGCCTCGGACGGGTCGAAGACACGGACCCCGGCCCCGGGCCAGAGACCTTCCAGCGCCTCGACCCGGTAGCGGCGCGACTGCGGCACCGAGGCGGGCGCGATGGCGACGATGGCAGGCGCGGCGCCCGCGCAGCGCGGCGCCGCGTGGAACGCCCCCCGGCGCGCGAGCTCCTGCCAGGCGGCCCCCAAGGCATAGCCCAGCGGCAGGTCGGCGCTGCGTCGGGCGCGGTTCAGCTCTCCCGCCGCGCGGCGGCCGAGATGACGGGCCGCGCGGGCCGCCGCCTCGGCGAAGCCGGCTTCGCCGGCGACGGCCAGGAACCGGCGCGCGAGATGCGCCGGCCGGGCAAGCGCAGTCATGGCCGGACACCGCCCGGAGAATGGAGCGCATCCGGCCGCCCGGCAGACCGGGTGCCGGGATCACTCTCCTGCCCCCTCATGCTGCGCCCGAGGTGCGGCAGTAGGCGTCGAGGCGCTTGTAGCTGCCGGCCGCCATGAACCCGTCGAAGTCGAAGGCCGCACGGTCCGGCGCGATGCCGAGCGCGGCCGAGAATTCGTCGAGGAACAACGCCTTGTCACGCTCGGCCTTCTCGTACGAGACGAGGATCGCGGGGCAGTTCCTCAGCGCGATCAGGTTGATGTTGCGCTGCTGGCGCAGGAGCCCCTCCTGCACCGCCTGGATCCGCCCGAGCGGGTGCCAGCGGTTCAGCGCCTGGCCATTGGCCACGCTGTCGCGGAACACGCAGACGAGGTGCGGGTTCCGCAGCGACGGCCAGAGCCGGTCGAGGTAGTCCGCGGCATGAGGATACTTCCAGCCCCAGACGGCATGGGCTGCGTTGTTGCGGGCGATGGCAGCCGCCATGTCCTCGACCGGGCGGTCGGCAAAGTGGGCGCTTTCCTGGTTGTCTTCGTTGACCTCGCCGCCCATGAAGATGCCGAGCGCCCGCATGACGCCCGCGACCATGGTGGTCCCGCCGCGCATGACGCCGAAGACCACGTAGGTCCGCGGGCCTTCGGTGGCCGGGGTGCCCTTCAGGATAAGGGCGGATTCGCGCTTCTGCATGGGGGTCAGGCTCCGATTTCCTTGAGCGCGGGCGCCGGCTCGGCGGGCTGCGCGGGCTGCGGGCGGCGCGGCGGCAGCCGCACCAGGTTTTCCGGCGGGGCGGCGCGGGCGATGCGGCCGGGGTCCTCCACCAGCGTCGTCAGCTTCCGGCGGAAGTCGGCCGCGTCGCCCGAGGAGAAGACGAAGTCCGGCGCATCGCCGAGGAACATGCCGAAGCCGGTGGTCGAGGACACCAGCGACGGCGTGCCGAGACACAGCATCTCGTAGGCGACCTGGTTGAAGGTCTCGCGCCAGATCGAGGGCACGATGTTGAGGTCGGTCGCCCGGGCGATGCGGGCGATCTGGGCCCGGTCGTAGCCGTCGACGATGCGGAATGCGGCGAAGCGGCGGGCGAGCGGCGCCAGCCGCGCCTTCTGGTGCGCATCGAGCCGGGCGTAGACGGTAAGCTCGGCCCGCTCGCGCAGGAGCGGCAGGTCCTCTTCGGTCAGGGCCCGGGTCAGGAACGGCAGGCCCTTCGACGGGATCCCGTAGCCGATGAAGCTGAGCCGCGTGCGGTCGGCGTCGGGTTTGCCGCGGTAGCGGGCACGGATCACCGCGGGCGTGGCGTGGATGTCCATCGCCAGCGGCGTGACGCGGATCCGGGCGCGGTCGATGCCGAAGGAGGCGATGGTTTCGGCGACCAGCTCCGACACTGCCCAGTGCGCGTCGAAGCGGTTCAGAAGGTCGCGGTTGACCTCGCGCCAGAGCCGGTAGTCGGCCGCCTGCCGCAGCAGGGCGCCGCCGTCCTCGCCCGCAGGGGGCGGTCCTTCGGCCTCGGGATCGATGGGCCGGAAGCCGCCGAGGCCCGGTCGCGACCGGCGCCAGCCGGCGAAGCCGTTGCGCAGGCCCGCCTTGAGGTCCAGCGCCAGGAAGCGCAGCGCCCGCGCCGCCTGGAAGGTTGCCATGGCGAAGCCGAAGACGAAGTTGCCCATCGGCCGCCCGGCATGGCCGGAGAGCTCCAGCGCCGAGCCGAGCCGCTGGGCCCGGATCAGCGACGACCGGTCGGGCAGGCCCGCCAGACAGCCCACGCACTTCGCGCCGCCGTCGAAATCGCGGCAGTCCTCGCTGTTCTGGTGCAGAAGCTCGATCTGCGGGCAGAGCGGCATGTAGTTGTGCCACATGTAGACGAAGCGGGTTTCGGGGAAGCGGTCGCGCAGCGCGAGGACCTCGGACGAGATCCCCTCCATCGAATGGAAGACGACCGTCTCGAACGGGCCTTCGGCCTTCAGGAACCTCTCGAACGTGCGGGCGATGGCGCGGTCTGTGCGCCAGAGCCGGATTGCGGCGAACATGTCGTGCGCCGGGGCCTTCACGGGCGAATTGAGGATGCGGAAGCTGCGGACCCCGCGCGCGGCGAACACGTTTTCGGTCCGGACCCAGCGCACGCGCCGGTCGAAGGGCGCATAGTGCTGGCCTGCGCTCAGAAGGACGTAGTCGGTGCCGTCGCGCCCTGCCGCATGGTCGAGCAGGTTGCGCAGATAGACCGACACGCCGCCGCCGCGGCCCATCGGGTCGTCATACTGCGCCCAGTTGTAGTGCAGGACCTTCCGCCTCACCGTGCCGCCTCCTGTGTCTGGATGCGGCCCACGCCGGGGTGGAGCCGCAGGAGCGGGGTCAGGACGCCCAGGCCGCTGAGGCTGAGGCATCCCTGGACCCAGTAGTCGTTCGCCTTGAGGTGCGCGAGCTTGGCGCCCAGGCGGTTGGGGTAGAGCCGCCGGGCGACCGGCTGGCGGGCGACCGTCGCCATCCCGCGCTGGTGCATCATGGCATTGATCGCGCGGACCTCGCGCGCGGTCGGCTGTTCGGCGAGGCGCACGAGGGACGCACGCAGGATGTCGCGGAGCGTGCAGAGATCACCCTCGTGGCGCAGGAGGTCGTCGAGGAAGGCGGCGCCTCGCTCGACGATCCGTGCCCGCCGCGCCCGCAGCGCGGCAAGATCTTCGGGCGTCAGGCCGGCATCGGCGAAGACAGGTTCGATCCGGTCCTCCCGGCGCACGAAGCCGGTCAGCGCGCCGAGATCGGGATCGACGAGGAACGGCTCCAGCCACGCGAAGTTGAGCGAGGCGCTGAGGCAGGGGCCGTCGCGGTGGTCAAGCAGCACGCCCGGCACCAGGTCGATCGCCGGGTGCAGGCGGGTGAGGTTGCCGTCGAAGTGCCGGTTCGACGCGAAGAAACGGAACTCGCAGGCCGGAAGAGCCGCACCCTGCCGGCCGAGCGCCTCGAACAGGCAGGACAGCTGCTTGGCCCAGGTGCCGGAATAGCCGATGTCGGCCAGGACCGGGGCATGGGCCGCCAGGAGCCCCTCCTGGTCGAGGTAGGCGGCGACCTCGGCACGGCGGTCGGCCAGGTGGCGGGCAAGCGTCCTGCGGAAGGCGGGGGCCTCCATGAGGGCGCGGAAGGGGCCTTCTCCGGGCGCGGCCAGCGCGTCGCGGACCTGCTTGCGCAGCCGTGCCGGGCAGGCGGCGAAATCTTGCGGGGTCAGGCCGTAGAGTTTGAACAGCGCCTGGGTCGAGAACCCGCCTTCGGTCAGATACGTGGTGTCTGCAATCAGCCCGCTCGCGCCGGCAGACGGCGCGCGAAGGTAGGCTCCCGTGCTCCGGCTCGTCGCAAGCCTGTGCAGGCGGGCGGCCGGTGCCGGCATCGCGGTACCGCGCTGCCGCGCCGCGATCGCGATGTCGAGGAACAGCGTCCCGTCGCGAGTCAGGAAGTAGACGTCGCTTGCGCCCCTGCGCTCCGCAGCGGCCAGGGTGTCGGCGACGAAAAGGCCGGCGGCGGGCCCGATCACCCCGTCGATCATCGCGTCGAGCGTGTCGAATGCCCGGTCGGTCGCAAGGCCGTAGCGCTGCGCCAGGCGGGCGCGCCGGAGCCGGTCGCCCATCGGCTGACGCGCCCGTTGGGTCAACGCCTGTGCGGCCGCCTGCCAGCCGGTGTTGACGTAGTGGACCGCGCGGAACCCTGCGGCACGCGCCATGACCACGTCGGAATGCCAGTTGTCGCCCAGATGCAGGATCTCGTCCGGCGAAAGACCGGTGGCGGCCGCCACCACGCCGAAGAGCCGGCCGCCCGCCTTGGTCACGCCGTGGTCGGCCGACACGAAGAGGTGGTCGACGAAGCGGGCGAGGCCCAGCGCGTCGAGCAGGCGCGCGATGGACGCGCCCGGCAGGTACATGTCGGAGGTGACGATCACCTTGCGCCCCGAGGCGCGGACCGCGCGCAGGGCGGCCTCGGCTTCCGGATTGGGGACGAGGTTGCGCATCTCGACCTCGGTCTCGACATCGACGAGGCGGCGCGCCATGCGGCACCGCGCGGCTGCATCCACCACAAGGGGGGCGAGGGCGCGGTCGAAGATCGCCTCGAGCGACGGCTCGTCGCCTTCTCCGCGCGCCTGCATTTCCCGCTTGAGCGCCTCGGCCGTGAAGCCGCGCGCGCCGCGGATGCGGCGCAGGACGCGGGCGCGGTCGCCGGGCACGAGATCGGCGGCGAGGTCGGCGGTCTTCGCGAAGACCTGGTCGAGGCTGAGCTGCGTGCGCGTCGCGAGCGTATCGAACAGATCGAAGCTGACGGCGCGCACGCCGTCGACCACGGCGGCGTCGTGCAGCGAGAAGATGTTGTTGTCGTCCTTGGGCACCTGCGGCGGCGCCGGGCAGGCTTCGGCGCGCAGGCGGCGGTTCACCAGCAGGCGTTCGGCGCCAAGCCTGAGCCGCGTTCCGATCATGCCGCCTCTCCCTCGTTCTGAGTGCGCAGGGCCGGCGTTCGGGCGACCCGTGCGGCGACCCTAGGCAGAAGCAGGCTTACAGGAAGTTAAAGTGATCGGCCGAAAGCAGGGCGGCATCGATCCCCGCCAGCACGATCCGGTCGACCCCGAAATCCACCAGCGCATCGCTGCCGGACTGGCTGAGGACGAGCGACTCGAAGGTCAGGCCCGTGCCCGAGAACACGATCAGGTCGACGCCCGGGACGAAGTCCATGATCCGGTCGGTGCCGCTGCCGGGCATGAACACGAAGACATCGGCTCCGCCCTCGCCCCAGAACTCGTCGTCGCCCCCGCCGGCATGGATGGTGTCGTTGCCGGCCCCGCCAAAGACCGTGTCGCGGCCGTGGATGCCGGTCTGGGGGTCGTCGAAGAAGACATCATTGCCGTCGTTGAGGAAAACGCGGTCGCGCCCCTGGCCTCCGAAGACCGTGTCGGCGCCGGCCCCGCCATGGACCACGTCGTAGCCCGAGCCGCCGTTGATCCAGTCGTTTCCGGCCCCGCCGTAGAGCGAATCGTTGCCGCCGCCGCCGTTGATCGTGTCGTTGCCGTTGCCGCCCTCGACCCAGTCCGCCCCAAAGGCGCCGCCCTGATCCTCGTCATGGAACACGTCATCGCCGGCGTTGAGGTAGACGAAGTCCGGCCCGAGCCCGCCCCGGACCGTGTCGTTGCCGGCGCCGCCGTGGATCGTGTCGCGTTCGGACCCGCCGTCGATCCAGTCGTCGCCGTCGCCGCCCTCGATCAGGTCCTCGCCGCCACCGCCCCAGATCGTGTCGTTGCCGCCAAGCGCGTAGACCGAATCGCGCCCTTCGCCGGCGTCGATCCAATCGGCGCCGGCGGCCCCCGGCTCGCTGTGGTCGTGGAAGATGTCGTTGCCGGCGCCCAGCGTGACCCAGTCGGCCCCCGTGCCGCCGTGAACGGTGTCGTCTCCGTCGCCCGCATGGATCGTATCGTCGCCGGTGCCCCCGTCGATAAGGTTGCTGCCCCTGCCGCCGTGGATCAGGTCGTTCCCGTCGCCGCCGAGGATCGTGTCGCGGCCGCTGTCGCCCCAGATCGTGTCGTTGCCTGCCCCGGCGTCGATCCAGTCGGCGCCGAAGCTGTCGTTCTGGGCGCTGTCGTGGAACACGTCGTTGCCGTCGCCAAGCCAGATCGTGTCCGGGCCGAGGCCCCCGGTCACCGTGTCGTTGCCCGCACCGCCCAGGACGGTGTCGGGCTGCGCGCCGCCGTCGATCCAGTCGTCGCCGTCGCCGCCTTCGATCAGGTCCGCCCCGTCGCCGCCGAGAAGGCTGTCGTTGCCGGCAAGGCCAAGGAGCGTGTCGTTTCCGCCCAGCCCCTCGATCGTGTCGCCGGCCGCACCGCCCGCCATGCTGTCGGCCCCGGCTGTCCCGGTCAGCCGGAACGGCGCGTCGAACAGGACGAGCGGGGGGCGGTTCGGGCCCAAGATGCCGCCCGGAAAGATCTGCGCCAGCGTCAGGGCGGTGCCCATCATGCTGATCAGTGTCAGCGTCTCGCCGCGGTAGGTCAGCACCGCACCGATCCCGGTCATCGTGTAGCCGAGCTGGGTGGGGTCGTAGAGCATCGGCCAGGCGGACAGGTCCAGCCGGTCCACCCCCGGCTCGAAATCCTGGATCGTGTCGGCGACGCCGTCGGCGGCCAGCACGAAGACGTCCGTCCCCGTCCCGCCCCAGAGCGTGTCCGACCCCGCACCGTCGAAGATCACGTCGCGCCCGCCAAGGCCGCGCAGCACCTCGTTCGCCGCGCTGCCCTGGATCAGGTCGGACGCTGCCCCGCCGGTGATCGTCGCGCCGGCCCCTGTGCCGCTCAGCACCTGTCCGAGGTTGGCGAGCGGCAAGGTGAAGACGGAAAGGCCCCGCTCGGTCTCGGAGGCGGCGACGATCTGCAGTTCCGACCCGACGACTGCCCCCGCCAGCGCCGAGACGCTGTCGAGAGTGAGGCCCGTGGTGTCGGCGATGGATTGCAGGTGGACCAGCCGCCCGTCGGCCAGAAGCGTGAAGAGCGACAGCCCGGCATCGCCGCCGCCGGCGAAGACGAAGGTCCAGCCCGCCGCCTGCACGATATCCAGCGCGGTGATCGACCCGAAGCGGGTGTCGAGCGTGTCGATCACATGGTCGGTCACGCTGAGGCCGCCGTCGGCGGCGACCCTCAGCACCGAAAGGCTGGAGCTGTTGGTGCCCGCCACCACCGCGAAGGTCTGGCCGCCGACATCGACGGTCTCGACCCGCGTGAGGCCGTTCACCCCGAGCCCCTCCTCGGCGCCGATGCGGCCCGCCTGCGTCAGGGCACCGGTCACGGGATCGATGCGGTGGCTCATGATCCCGTGCTCGGTGCCCGAGAGCGTCAGCAGGACCGGCTGGCCACCGGGACGGGCGATCGCGAATTCGGTCGGCGAGCCCAGATAGCGGTCGGGTGCGTCGCCCTGGAAGGCGACGGGGTTGAGCACCCGGCCGGGCTGAAGCTCGTAGACACGGATGCCCCCGGGTTCGCCGGCAAAGACGAAGGTGCGCTCGCCGAAGGTGGCGGCGGTCAGCGCGGTGGGCGACGACGTGATGAGCCCGTCGGTGGAAGTGAAGGTGACGGCGGTGCCGATCGAGCCGTTCGCGCCGACGGTGAAGCCCCCGACCCCTGCCCCGCCCTGGCCCGAGACGAACAGGATCGGCTGGGTGCCGTCCATCGCGATGGAAACGCCGCTGTGGAACAGGCGCGTGCCGATCCCGGTCAGGTCGTTGTGGTCGAAGGCAAGGGGCAGCTGGCCCGGGCGCAGCTCGAAGCTGACGACGCCGCCCCCCGCACCGGGAGAGGTCACGGCGATCAGCGTGACGCCGGAGGCCGTGGGCACGACCTCGAACGACACGAATGCATGGTCTTCGGGCACAAGTGCCCCTGGCAGGGTCACCCCTGCCGACAGCCATGACATGATGGCCCACCCCGATCTTCACACCCGGGCGGGAGAGTGGCGCAACCGGCTTAACGCCGCCGTTAAGGCATGACGGCAGG
>JALORM010000499.1 GCA_025458985.1 Paracoccaceae bacterium
GGACCGTAGTTGTTGGCCAGATCGAAATGCGTGATGCCATGGTCGAATGCGGTGCGGCAGATGTCGCGCTTTACCTGGTGCGGCGTGTCGTGGCCGAAGTTGTGCCAGAGACCCAGCGAGATCGCGGGCAGCTGCACGCCGGACCGCCCGCAACGGCGGTAGACCATGCGGCTGTAGCGATCGGGATCGGGCGTCCAGGTCATGCGGTCCTCCGGGTGTTCGCCCACGGAGCTTTCCACGACGACCCGCGGGCCGCAAGTTGCGCCTTCCGCCCGGTCGCGGCACAGTGGGGCCGATGATGACGGGGCTGCGCCAGATCTGGGATTTCCTGGTCGACGTCTGGTGGCGCGTGGGCGAGGGGCATTTCGGCCTTGTCGCGGCGGGCTGCGCCTTCTTTGCGATGTTCGCGGTGTTCCCGGGGCTTGCCGCCAGCATCGCCATCTGGAGCTTCGTCGCCGACCCGGCGGTGATCGCGCAGTACCTGACCGTGGCCGAGCGGTTTCTGCCGCCGGATGTCGCCCTTCTGATCCGCGACCAGGTGATGAGCCTGCTGACCGCCCCGCGCAGCGCCGTGGGCTGGGCCACCGTCGTGTCGATCGTGGTCGCGCTCTATTCCGCGCGGGCAGGGGTGTCGGCCCTGATCCAGGGGCTTCAGGTGGTGAACCGGACCGATCACCGAAGCCTGCTCTGGGGCTACGCGGTCGAGCTGATGGTGACGCTTGCGCTGATCGTGGCGCTGTTCGCCGGGCTGGTCACGATCATTGCCGTGCCGCTGGTGCTGAACTACGTCGCGCTCGGGCCCATTGAAGCGTGGCTCCTGCGCGTGCTGCCCTGGGTCGGGATGTTCCTTCTGGTACTGACGTGCCTTTCGATCCTCTACCGCTTCGGCCCGAACCTTGACGGGGTCGAGGCGCGCTGGGTCAGCGCGGGCGTGGTCGTCGCGGCGCTGACATGGTCGCTGGTCAGCCTGGGCTTTTCCACCTACCTCGCGAATTTCGACAGCTACAACCGGGTCTATGGGTCGATCGGCGCAGTCGTCGCGCTTCTGATGTGGCTCTACCTTTCGGTCTGGGCCGTGCTTCTTGGCGGCGCAATCAACGCCGAGCTGACGGCGCGCCGGATGCGGTGGCCCTGGCGGAAGGGTCAGACGTAGCGGTTCCAGAGGTTCTCCAGCCGCTCCTGCCGGCCCGAGCGCGGTTCGGGCTCGATCCCCTCGGCCTCGACCCGGGCCGCCGCCTCGGTCAGCCCGCCCCTCAGCATCGCCTTCGCCGCCGGCGTGTCCCAGCCGGCATAGCGTTCGGTCCGGCGACGCTCCAGTTCGCCCGCCTCCCACAGCGCCGCGGCAGCCTTCAGCGCGCGGGCGCAGACGTCCATCGCGCCGGCATGGGCGGCGATCAGGTCCTCGGGCTCCAGCGACTGCCGGCGCAGCTTGGCGTCGAAGTTGGTGCCGCCAGTGGTGAACCCGCCCGCCTTGAGGATCTCGTAGTAGGCGCGCGCCATCTCGGGGACGTTGTCGGGGAACTGGTCGGTATCCCAGCCCGACTGATAGTCGTTGCGGTTCATGTCGATGGAGCCCAGGATCCCGAGCGAGGCCGCCAGCGCGATCTCGTGCTCGAACGAATGCCCCGCCAGGATCGCGTGGCCCTGTTCGATGTTGACCTTCACCTCGGCTTCCAGCCCGAAGTCCTTGAGGAAGCCGTAGACCGTGCCGATCTGATGCTTGTACTCGACGACCTGGCTCAGGAACCGCCCGGCATGGGCGCGTTCCTTGGCAAGGTCGGTGTTCAGCAGCGTCTCGTACCCCTCGCGCCCGCCCCAGAGGACGTAGTTCTGCCCGCCGAGCTTCAGCGTGGCATCCATGCAGGATTTCACGGTAGCCGCGGCATAGGCGTAGACGTCCGGGTCGGGGTTCGTCGCGGCGCCGGCCATCCAGCGGCGGTGGCTGAAAAGGTTCGCGGTGCCCCAGAGCAGACGGGTCTTCGACGCCTCCATCTTCGCGGCGAAGTAGTCGACGATCTCTTCCAGGTTCCGGCGGCTTTCGGCGAAGGTCGCGCCTTCGGGGCGCACGTCGGCATCGTGAAAGCAGAAGAACGGCGCGCCCAGGATGTCGAACATCTCGAACGCCGCGTCGGCCTTCATCTTCGCATGCGCCATGTCGTCGCCGAACCAGGGCCGCAGGAAGGTCGGCCCGCCAAACGGGTCGCCGCCCGGCCAGGCAAAGCTGTGCCAGTAGGCCACGGCGAAGCGCAGGTGGTCCTCCATCCGCTTGCCCATCACGACCTCGTCCGGGTCGTAGTGGCGGAAGGCGAGGTCGGTCGTCGCCTGCGGGTCGAAGCGCAGGGGGGCGATGCCCCGGAAGAAGTCGGTCATGGCAGGCTCCCGATGGCCCGGGCGGCCGCGCGGTAGCGGGCGTGGGCGTCGTCGAATGCGGCGGAAAGGGCCGGAACAGGGTCGATCCGGCGGGCGATCTGCGGCGGGACGGCGATCTCGGCCCCAGGCACCGCCGAAGTCGCCCGCCACCGGCAGGCTGACCTGCTGGCCCAGCGCGGTGGCGATGGCCGCCAGCCAGTAGTCGGACCGTGACCCCCCGCCCAGCGCCAGAAGCGTGTCGAACGTGGTGCCCGTGGCGGCCAGCGCATCGCGGCAGTCGCGCAGCGCGAAGGTCACGCCCTCCAGCACCGCGCGGGTGGCGGCGGCGCGGTCGGTCGCATGCTCCAGCCCCACGAAGGCGCCGCGGATGCGCGCGTCGTTCAGCGGCGTGCGCTCGCCGCCAAGGTAGGGCAGGAACAGGGTCTGTCCCGGCGCCTGCAACGGCCCGAGGTCGGCCGTGAGGTGCTGTGCGTCGCTGCCGGTCAGGCGGGCGAACCAGTTCAGCGCATCGGTGGCGGCCAGGATGACGCCCATCTGGTGCCAGGTGCCGGGCAGGGCGTGGCAGAAGGTGTGCACGGCGGTGGCGGCATCGGGGCTATACCCCTCGGTCGCTGCGAACAGCACGCCCGATGTACCGAGCGACACGAAGGCCTGCCCGGCCTTCACCACCCCTGCGCCCACACCCGAGGCCGCGTTGTCGCCGCCGCCGCCGGCCACGACCACACCCTCGGGCAGGCCCCAGCGCGCAGCGAGCGCGGGGCGCAAGGTGCCCGAGACCGCCGAGCCCTCGACTAGGCGGGGCATGTGGTCGCGCGTCAGATGCGTTGCTTGCAGAAGGCGGTCGTCCCAGGCGCGGGCGCCGGTGTCGAGCCAGCTTGTCCCCGCCGCGTCC
>JALORM010000500.1 GCA_025458985.1 Paracoccaceae bacterium
GCCGCACCTGGTGATGCCCGCCACCATGTCGCTCTTCGGCATGATGAACTGGGTCTACATGTGGTTCCGCGAGGGCGGGGCGATCAGCCGCGACGATTATGCCCGGCTGGCTACGCGGATCATGCTGGGCGGCCTGCCGGCGACCGGGGTGACCTAGCGCGCCTGCCCGGGCTGGTTGGCATAGATCACGCGGACGTAGTTGCGGTCGGCCTCCATGCCGATGCTGCCCGCATTCGCCGAGAGGTGCCCGAAATCGTGCAAGGTGCGCCTGTGCTCGTCGGCGGTCAGCGTCTGCCCGGCGATCAGCTTCTGCGCCACGGGCCTCAGGCCGGCGGGAATCTCGTACTGGCCCCCCGTCGGCAGCGCGAGGAACGGAACCTGCTGGGCCCGGGCCTTGTCGTACATGATCTTCAGCGCCACCCGCGACAGCCCGATCTGCACCCAGGGGCGATGCAGCTGGGGGGTCGATGCGAACTGGTAGATGCTGACCGGCTCGCCGCCGGCCGAATAGTGCTCGATCAGGCGCACGGGGCTGGCGACGTGCCGCACGCCGCCGTCGGTCTCGGTTCCGTTGATCCAGCCTTCGCGCAGGAAGAAGGCGGCATCCTCGCCGCGCGAGGGGGCGGTCAGCCGGTCGCGCGCCGCCTGCGCCTCGGCGCGGGAGTTGTAGGTGCGTACCCGCGAAGGGCCGATGTCGACCGTATCGCCCGCGTCGCGGTAGCCGCCGCCGACGTCGGAATGGGCGCCCGGCAACTCGCGCGCCTCGCCGCCGCTGCCGGACAGAAGGGCGGCATTGCCGACCCGGCTGGTCCGGTCCAGGTTGTGGTTCAGGCGGAAGTTCTTGCGGTATTCGTCGGCCGCCGTCAGATGGAAGATCTTCTCGGCCTGCGCGGTGGACAGGTGCACGTTCACCGGCCCGTTGTCGTCATCGTCGCCCCATCCGACGGCGGCGACCGTGTCGAAGATGCCGACAAAACGGAACCGCACCCGGCGACCGCGCGGTACCGCGGCCCGCCGGCGGTTCACGAAGTACTGGTCGTACATGATGAAGCCCTGCCGGAAGCAGTTCACGAAGTATCGCGCCGCCGCCGCCCCGCGCGAGAAACCGAAGACATCCATGATGATCTCGGTCGGCTCCACCCCGGGCGACAGGTCGCGGATCATCCGGCCAACGTCCAGGCAGGCGTCGTAAACCCGCGATTCGACCCCGGTCGCACCCATGCCCAGCCCGGCGCCGGTCACGCTCCAGGCGTCGGACCACCCGTCACGCGTGCCGATTCCCTGCTTGTAGATGCGCCCGAACTTGCGGGCATAGCCGCCGCAGCTGTTGCGGATGTGGTGTTCCTGGCGGGATTTGTAGAGGCTGTAGAGGAGAGACACGTTCGACCGGGCGTTGGCGAAGCTGCCGCCTCCCCCGCCAGCCTGGGCATTCGCGGTATTGTTGCCGGTACCGTCGAAGAATACTCCGATCTCCAGCGTCACCCGCGGACAGGTCTGTGCGATGTTGCCGACCGCGCCGCCGAGTTCCTGCGAGGCCGCCGCCGCGCGGCAGTGACCGGCGGGTAGTCGGAGGCGAGCGCATCCTCAAGCCCGGCGAATTCGTTCCGTCTTGCGGCGAAGTCGGTGTCGGCTTCGGGCGTCCGTGCGCCGCAGACCTGCGCCACATCCTTGGTGTCGAAGTCGGTCGCCGAGCGCGGGTACGGGTCCGACATCAGGATCAGCAGGCCGTTCGGCCCAAAGATCGGCACGATGTAGATGGTGTCGGGCTCGTCTCGCCTGAATTCGCCCACGGGCGCCGAGACCTCGGCGGCATAGGCGCGATCGGTCAGCAACTCGACCCACCGCGCCTCGACCTGCACCTTGCCGCCGCCCGTGGGATAATCGACGGCGTAGGTGCCCCCGGGGAAGCGGGGTTCCCCGTTGTCGGCGGCGCCGGCGACGACCTCGGGCATGAAGCCGACCGGCTGGCCGTTCAGCAGGACTTCGGTCAGGACGACAGGCGAGGCCCAGTAGCTGTTGAACCCCAGTGTCATGTTCCGCGGTTCGTCCACGCAGGACGCCAGCGCCAGCGCAGCCAGAGGGACCGCGCGCCTCACCGCTGCCCTCCGACGTCCCGCAGGTTGAACCTCCCGGCCTCCAGGTCCGCTACGGTGATAACGTTGCTCTGGAGCTTCGAGCGCAGGTATTCGTTGCCCGGCGCCAGGACGAGGTTTTCCACGACCGGCTCCACGTCGCCGGCAAGCGGCACCAGCCCATAGATCGCGCCCTCGGGCAGCGGCCCCAGCCGCTCACGGGCCTGATCGAACATCGGCTGCCCGCCCGTATCGGCCATGTCCCAGTAGAGCGGGTGGGCCTGGAACAGGCCCTGCAGCAGCGCCTTTTCCGCATCGACCTTCGCGCGCGGGTTCACGAGGAACGGCGAATCCAGCGCCGCGAAGAGCGGCCGCAGCACCACCAGCCAGTGCCGCTCGCTCCAGATCGCGAGATCGCCGAAGGCGCCGATGGCCAGCGCATGGCAATCGGCCCCGAAGTCGGGGTCGCCCTCGAACATCATCTCCAGCACGTTGCGGAACTCGCCCGGCAGGCAGATGCGCAGCCGCCCGCCATTGAGCCAGCCGGTCCCGTGGAACCGCCAGAAATCGATCATCAGATCGGGCACCCGCCCCGTCAGCGCGGCAAGCGTCGTCTCGGGCACCTGACCAGGCGAGCCCAAGGGCCCGCGCTCGTCGATGACCCGGTCAAGGAAGACCCGGCCGCTTTGCCCGTCGATCTTGCTGAGGTACTGCACGCCGGGCGTCCGACCGTCAAATCGGCGCCTTGCGGCGCGCTTGCCAAACCACTCCCGCCCGATCCCGGGCCGGCCGTCCCCCAACCGTGGCGGACGATAGCGCCGGTCGGACCTTCGCGCCAGCAGTTTCCGCGACGCCCTTTGCCCCGCTCCCGCCCGGAGGCTATAGCTCGCGGAACCGCAAGGGGGGCCGCCCGTTGGACACGCAGCACACCGTCACGCCGATGATGGCGCAGTACCTCGAAATCAAGGCCGAGCACCCCGAGGCGCTGCTGTTCTACCGCATGGGCGACTTCTACGAGATGTTCTTC
>JALORM010000093.1 GCA_025458985.1 Paracoccaceae bacterium
ATGATGCCGGACCAGCTGTCGCGCGTGGCGGTCGAGGAAAAGGACGGCACCGCCGAGGATTACCTCTACGTGACGCGGGCCGAGGGCCTCGTCGCCGCGGCGCAGATGGGCACCATCGAGTTCCACGTCTGGGGCGCTCGGGCCGACCGGATGGACCGGCCGGACCGCCTGGTGTTCGACCTTGACCCCGACGAGGGGCTGGGCTGGCCCGAGGTGCAGGCGGCCGCGGTCGATGTGCGCGACCGACTTGCGGAACTTGGCCTCGCGTCGGGCGCCATCGTCACCGGGGGCAAGGGCGTGCATGTCTGGCTGCCGCTGCGCCGCACCCGGGGCTGGGAGACGGTGAAGCTGTTCGCCAAGACTTTCGCCCATGTCCTGGCGGAAGGCGCGCCCGACCGCTACGTCGCCACGATGGCGAAGTCGCGCCGCAAGGGGCGGGTCTTCATCGACTGGCTGCGCAACGAACACGGCGCCACGGCGATCGCGCCCTATTCAGTCCGGGCCCGCCGCGGCGCGCCCGTCGCCGTGCCCGTCAGCTGGGCCGAACTGGCGCGGCTGCCCTCGGCTGCGTCCTTCGGGATGGGCGACATGGCCAAGCGCCTCGCCCGGCCCTGCCCGGCCGAGGCGCTGCAGGCAAAGCCGCAGGCGCTGAGCGACGCGGTCATCGCCAGGCTGGCCGACCGGGCGGATCGGTCCTGAGGGCCGGGGCGCAGATGTCGCCTGTCAGCGGACCGGGCCCCCAAGATCTGGGGATCACCTGAAGGACGGCGCCAAAGCCTCTGATAAAATAGGCAGTTTCCGGCGATTGGCGGCTGTGCTATCGTGCCTGCAAATCACAATAAGCCGCACCGGGAAACCCGGGTGGCATGAGGCAGTGCAAGGGCAGTCGTCGTGACTCTACGACACGTATCGGGCGCGGTCCGCGTCCTGACCATGGTCGCATTCGTATGTCTGGCCCAGGCGGTGCGCGCCGCCCCCTACGCCGACATGGTGATGGACGCACGTTCCGGCGAAGTGCTGCACGCGACGAACGCCGACAGCCGCCTGCACCCGGCCTCGCTGACCAAGATGATGACGCTCTACATCGCGTTCGAGGCGATCCGGCTTGGCGAGATATCTCTCGACACGATGGTGACGATCTCGCCCAAGGCCGCGGCCGAGCCGCCCTCGAAGCTCGGCCTTCGCGCGGGCCAGAAGATCCAGCTGCGCTACCTGATCCGCGCCGCGGCGGTCAAATCCGCGAACGACGCGGCAACCGCCATCGGCGAGGCGATCGGCGGGAGCGAGGCGGCCTTCGCCCGCCGGATGAACCGCACCGCCCGGGCGCTGGGCATGACCCGGACGACGTTCCAGAACGCCCACGGCCTGACCCAGTCGGGACACCTGTCGACCGCCCGCGACATGACCATCCTGGGGCGGCACCTCTTCTATGACTATCCCCAGTACTACAACATATTCTCGCGCCGGTCGGCCGACGCCGGGGTGGGCGAGGTCGCCAACACCAACCGCCGCTTCCTCGACGCCTACGAGGGGGCCGACGGGATCAAGACCGGCTTCACGCGGGCGGCCGGGTTCAACCTTGTCGCATCGGCGCAGCGCGGCAACGTGCGCATCATCGCGACCGTCTTCGGCGGCCAGTCGACACCGCACCGCAACGCGCGAATGGCCGAACTGATGGACCTCGGGTTCAAGCAGGCGCCGCGCCGCGTGGCGGTCAGCCGGCCGAACCTTCCCGACTACGACCGGATCCCGGACGAGGAACCTGCGCAGGTGGCGTCCGGCGGGAACGATGGCGCCTTCGGGGTCAGCGGCGGGCGGATCACGCGGGCCAGCGGGGCGATTGCCCGGTCGCCGGTGCCGCGCCCACGGGGTGGCGGCGGCACCGCCGAACCGACGCCCGACGCGCTTCTGGCCGCAATCGAAAGCGATGTCGCGACCGCCATAGCCAGCGTGGCCGCGGCCCAGGCCGTGACCCAAGCCGCCGATGCCCAGGCCGAAGCCGCCGAGGAAGCCGCCGCCATCGAGGCGGCCGCCGCCGAAGCGGCCGCCGCAACGCTGGCCGCCGCGACCGCTGCAGCCCTGCAGGCCGGGACCGCCGCCGAAGGGGAAGAGGTCGCGCAGGCCGAGGCGACCCCGCCGCGCATCGCGCCGCGACCGCGTCCCGCGACGCTCGCCGCCGCGGCCCCTCCGGAAGGAGAGGCGGAGGCCGCTCAGGTCGACGTCGCCGCCGCCGAACCCGACGCGGCAGCCGTGCCTGCCGACCCGCAGGTTGCCGAGGCCCCGGCCACCGCTGCGGTGGTGGCCGAGGCGCCCGCCGACCCTGCAGTCGACCCTGCGTCCGCTGTGCGGACCGACATCGCCGAGGCATCGGTGCCCGCGCTGCCTGAGGCCGGTGCCGCGGCGCCGCTTGCGCTTGCCGACCCTGCCGCCACGGCGCTCGCGCTTGCCCCCGAGGCTGCCTCCGCGCTGGAAGCCCCGGCGCCCGAGGCGGCATCCGACGTCGCCGCAGCGCCTGCGGAGGATGCGGGCGCCGTCCGGCTTGCCTCGGCCGCCGTGCTGACGCCCGACCTCATGGCCGGCGCGCCGGCGCTGCCCGAGCCGGTGCTGCGCCCCGAACCTGAGGCGCCCGAGGTCGTTACCCGCGCCTCGACGTCGGGCGGGCGGCATTCGGGGATTTCGCTCGGCCGGTTCCCCTCGCGCTTCGAAGCCGAAAAGATCCTGATCGCCACGGCGCTCGCCGACCCCGGCGGTCTGGGCGGGGCACTGCGCCGGATCGTCCAGCGCGGCGGCGGTTTCGAGGCGAGCTTCATGGGCCTGTCCTCGGAACAGGCGGGCCTGGCCTGCCGCCGCCTCTCTGCCCGCGGCAAGGAGTGCGCGACGATCGGCGAGTAACCCGCTTGCTCCTCCGAAGCGGACGCGCTAGCGCCGCGGCCCGTAGGTCTGCCAGAGCCAGATCAGGACCATCGCGCCCAGGACAGCGCCGACGAACCCGCCGAGCCAGCCGCCGACGGTCAGGATCATGCGCAGGACGAGGCCACCCGCCAGGGCGCCGAGGATGCCGATGGCCACGGTCTCGACGAGGCCCGTCCGCAGCCCCATGACCCGGGTGGCGATGAATCCCGCCGCCGCACCGATGATGATGAGGAAGGCAAACGCGCCCTTCCCGCGCCTCCTAGCGGTTGCGGTAGTGGGTCGGGACGATCACCAGCGCCCCGACCGAGGCCACGACGGCGTTCATCCCCGGGCTGCCGAAGCCGATGCGGAACATGGTGCCGACGAAGAAGAACAGCATCGCGCCCCCGATGCAGATGATGATCGAGGGCAGGATGCCGTTCCGGGTGAAGCCGGTCCGCTCGGACACGAAGCCGACCACCGCGGCGATGACGCAGCTGCCCAGCAGCGTGTAGAAGAAGTGCATCGCCTTCAGCCCTCCGGCCCTTTGCCCAGCCGCGTTCCCGGCGGCACGTCGAACCCGCGCAGGAACTCCGCCGCATCCTGTGCGCCGCGCCCCGCGCGCTGCAGCCGCAGGAGCCGCACCGCGCCGGTCCCGCACGCGACCGTCAGCGCACCGTCCAGCACCGCGCCCGGCGCACCCTGCCCGTCGGCGCAGCACGAGGCAAGAAGCTTCACCCGCTCGCCCGAAACCTCGGTCCATGCCCCGGGGAAGGGCGAAAGGCCGCGGATCTGGCGGTCGATCTCGGCGGCGGGCCGGATCCAGTCCACCCGCGCCTCGGCCTTGTCGATCTTCGCCGCATAGGTCGCGCCCTCGGCGCGCTGCGGTTCGGGCTTCAGCCACGGCAGCCGGTCCAGCGCCTCGACCACCAGCCGCCCGCCCAGCACCGCCAGCCGGTCGTGTAGGTCCCCGGTCGTGTCCTGCGCCGCGATCGGGACCGCCGCGCGCAGGTAGACAGGCCCGGTATCGAGCCCCTCGTCCATCCGCATGATGCAGATCCCCGTCTCGGCGTCGCCCGCCATCACGGCACGGTGGATGGGCGCCGCGCCGCGCCAGCGCGGCAGAAGCGAGGCATGGATGTTGAGGCAGCCAAGCCGCGGCGCGTCGAGCACGGGGCGGGGCAGGATCAGCCCGTAGGCGACGACCACCGCGGCATCGGCCGCAAGCTCGGCAAACCCGGCCTGCGCCTCGGGCGTCTTCAGGCTGCGCGGGCAGCGCACCGGCAGGCCCAGCGCCTCGGCCCGCACCTGCACGGGCGAGGGGCGGTCGGCCTGCCCCCGGCCGGCCGGACGTGGTGCCCGGGTATAGACCGCCGCGACCTCGTGCCCCGCCGCCACGAGCGCCTCGAGCGCCGGAACCGCGAAATCGGGCGTCCCCATGAAGATCAGGCGCATCGGCGGGCTCCGGCCGGAAGGGTCTCCGGCAGATAGTCCCTGCCGCCCCGCTCCGCTACCCCCCGTAGCGCTGCCGCCAGGTCGGCAGCGGGTCACCCGGCGCGGGCACCGCCGCCCAGACTGCCCGCGCGATGGCGCGCGCCAGGCAGCAGGCGGCGGCATGGCCCAGGCGGAAGGTGTCGGCCAGCGGGTCGCCCAGCGGCCTCTCTCCGGTCGCGGCAGCGAAGACGAGGTCGCCGTCCAGAAGCGTGTGCGAGGGCACCAGCGCCCGCGCGATCCCGTCCTGCGCGGCGACGGCAAGGCGCGTCGCCTGCGCCTGGGTCAGGTGCGCATCCGTCGCGACGATGGCGATGGTCGTCGCCTCGCCCGCGCGCTTGTCGGGTGCGAATTCCGCCTCGGGCTGCCAGGCGACGGCGGGCGGCGCGCCCACCCCGCCGAACTCTCCGTCGATCTCCCAGGGGCCGGCCCAGAAGTGCCCGGCGCCACTTCCGCCTTCGCCCGCGACCGGCGAGCCGAGCGCGTTGACCGCGACCAGCGCCCCCACGGTATAGCCGCCCTCGATGACAGCCGAGGCGGACCCGAGCCCGCCCTTCATCCCGCGCGCCGTGGCGCCGGTCCCGGCCCCCGCGGTGCCCAGGGCGAAGTCGCAGGCAGCCGCCGCCAGCGCCGCCCGCCCCAGACGGCCATAGGGGTTCACGTCCCAGTCCTTGCGCCCGCCGTTGCCGAGGTCGAACAGGATCGCCGCCGGCACGATCGGCACCCGCTGGTCCCCGACCGCAAAGCCGCGGCCCGCCGCCCTCAATGCGTCGGCCACGCCCGAGGCGGCATCGAGCCCCAGCGCCGAACCGCCCGACAGCACCAGCGCGTCGACCTCCTGCACCAGCCGGTCGGGGGCGAGAAGGTCGGTCTCACGCGTGCCGGGTGCCCCGCCCATCACGCTCACCCCGGCCACGAAGGGCCGGTCGGCGACCAGCACGGTCACGCCGGTCTTCACGCCGTGATCCTCGGCATTGCCGACCCGAAGCCCCGCGACGTCGGTGACCAGGTTTCTCGGCCCTGGCCGCATCAGATCCGCGCCTTGGCCGCTGCGGTCGCGGCGTTCCCGGTGTTGGGCGTCCCCTTCGGCTCGATCAGCAGAACCCGGGCTTCGGCCGCCGCCCGCGGCCGGTGCCGCACGCCGGCCGGCACGACGAACAGCTCGCCCGGCCGCAGCACGTGCGTCCTGTCCTCCACGTCAAGCAGAACCTCTCCCTCCAGGACCAGGAAGAAGTCGTCGGTGTCGGGATGCTGGTGGAACGGGAACTCGCCCGCGAACTTCACCACCATGATGTCGTTGCCATTGTAGTCGGCGACGACCTTCGGATCCCAGTGCGTGTCGAACAGCGACAGCTTCTCGGCAAGATTGACGACCCTCATGATCTTCCTTTTGTCTCAAATACCGCGCGGGGGGTCCGGGGGGCGCGAAGCCCCCCGGCCAGCCTCAGATGCAGCGCCCGCCGTCGACCTCGAGCGCGACGCCGGTGATCATCGACGCCTCGTCCGAACAGAGGAAACAGGCGGCATTGCCCATGTCGTCCGGCGTCGAGAACCGCCCGAGCGGGATCGTCGCCAGGAACTTCGCCCGCATCTCGGGCGTGTCCTCGCCCAGAAAGCTCTTCAGAAGCGGCGTCTCGCCGGCCACCGGGCAGATCGCGTTGACCCGCACGCCGACGGGCGCAAGCTCGGCCGCCATTGCCTTGGTCGCGGTGATCATCCAGCCCTTCGAGGCGTTGTACCAGACCAGCCGCGGCCGCGGCGACAATCCCGCGGTCGAGGCGACGTTCAGGATCGCGCCCGACTTCGCGGCCTTCATCTGCGGCACGAAATGGCGTGCGGTCAGGAAGACCGACTTCGCGTTGACCGCAAAGACCCGGTCGAAGTCGGCCGCGGTCACGTCCTCCATGGGCATCGGAAGGTGCGTCACTCCGGCGTTGTTGACGAGGATGTCGACCCGGCCAAGCTCGGCCCGCGCCGCCACCGCCATCGCGGCGACCGAGCTTTCGCGGCTGACATCGGCCTCCCGCGCCAGCCCGTCGATCTCGCGCGCCACGGCGGCGGCGCGCTCGGCGTCGATGTCCACCACCATCACCCGGGCGCCTTCGGCCGCGAACTTGTGCGCGATCCCCGCGCCGAAGCCGGACCCCGCGCCGGTGATGACTGCCGTCTTTCCCGAAAGCCGCATGCCCGGTCCTCCCTGTCGCCCGATCTTTCCCCGCAAACACGTGCCGCCGCAAGCCGCTGGCGTTGGCCGGCACCCGCCGCTAAGCTCGCGCGCAAATCCCACCGGGAGACAACCCATGACCTATCGCCTCACACTCCTCGCGGCGCTTTTCGCCGCCGCGCCCGCCCTTGCCCAGCAGGACACGATCTCGATCGGGATGGTGCTCGAGCCGCCGAATCTCGATCCGACGGCCGGCGCGGCGGC
>JALORM010000094.1 GCA_025458985.1 Paracoccaceae bacterium
GTTGTCTGCACGGTCACCGTGGTCGTCAGCGACAGGTCCGCGTACGCTGTCAGCAGGGCCGGCTCGACGGCGCCGGCGCCGATCGTCAGCGGGTCGCCAGGCTTCAGTCCGTTGACGAGGGCGACAAGATCGTCATAGGTGGTGATTGCCGCCATGGCCTGCGCCTCTGCCTAAAGGAGCGACTTGGGGAAGACGTGGAAGGGACAGTTGGCGACGCCGCAGGGCGGCGGCGCGACATTGTCCGCCATCAGGATGTTGCCCCGGCCGTTGACACCGGAATTCGGCCCCGTCTCGGCGGTCGAAGCCACGTCCGGCGGATTGCCCCATCCCGCGACGGGATAGGCTGCGACGGCCGGCGCATCGGGGTGGCCATAACAGTGGACGCCCCCGGGAACGCCGCCGTTGACGCCGTAGGAATAGGCCAGACGGCCCTGGTTGGCGGCATAGGGGGCCGGGATCGGCGGCGCGAGCAGCGGGGCGGGCGGCGGCACAAGGTTGGTGTCCGAACCGTGATGGGTCGCCGTCATCCACCTCAGGTTGCCCAGGGCGCCGACGCCCGGAATCGACTGAAACGCCGCATCGCCCGGCAGCAGCATGTCGCGATTGTTCACGGTGTCGAGCTGCACGACGACGGCAAGGCCGGTGTTGTTGACGTCACCCGGTGCGACGCCCGCGCCCGGCACACACTGGATGATGTTGACATAGCCCCCGGGCAAAACCCCCAGCCCGAGCGGGAAGATATGCACCTGGCCATTGGCTGTCGCGTTAATGGCAATGATCAGCCCGCCCACAAAAGGCCCGGCGGCCTGGGGTGGAAAGATCCAGTCGCGATTGCGCAGGGCGGCGAAATTCGCCGACATGCCGAGCATCGAATAGTGATCCCAGTGGAAATGCGTCACGATGCCCGGAGGGTTGTTGCCAAGACAGGGTCCGGGATTGATCACCTCGACATTGCCAAGGCCGTTGACCGGCGGCAGGCTTGCGAAGTTGAAGAACATCGGCAAGCCGACATCGACATAGATCTGCGGGACGCCGTTCGCGTCGTAGATCAGATTGCAGGACGCCTGTCCCACATCCATCACGCCGACCTTGCGGGGCTGCATGGCAAGCAGCATCTTGATGATCTTCGCCAGGTCGATCCGGCCGATCGGCTTGTAGCGCCGGCGCAGCTTCCCCAGCCTCGTACCGGTGACGGGTCTGCCCCGGGCCTTCATGGGAACGATGGGCGATCCAAACACCGGCTTGGTGCGCTTGGCTGCGAGTCCGCCGCCCTTGCTCGGGACGGTGAGCACGTACCAGTCCCCTTCCGCGATGCCCTCGGCAGTGGTCCCAAGCGCGGCGGCGACCTCGTCCAGCGGCGCCTCGTCGAAGGCCAGAAGCGTCACCGGCGCGATGGGTGGCAGGGTGCGCACGCTGTCGCCAAGGTTCATCACCGCAGCTTCCATCCACTCGAACGGCACCAGCTCGAGTTGCACGGAGTGGACGACCGGCCCGCCCTCCTTGTATTGCACGCGTTCGATTTCGGACAGGTAGCCGTAGTAGGTGTCGCTTGGTGAATCGTCCTCGTTGAACTGGATGCCCTGCTTGCGCACGCCGTCCATCGTGGCCACGAGAGCTTCTGGGATCGCTGGAACTGCCAAGGTTCACTCTCCGCGCTTCCGTCTGAAAGTGCCGGCAACCTGCCCCGGGCCGGCGCTGCGGCGGCCCCGCCGGCAGCGCCGGAGGTTCGGCACCAAGGCGCCCGAACGTGCCCGGTCTCGGGACGACCCCGGAGCCCTGCAGAACGCCCCGGCCTGGCTGAAGACTTGCCGTGCCGCCATGTCCCGCTGTCGAAGCGATGGCCCCGACAGCGGATTGCCGGCGCCCCGGCTGGCTTGCGCCGACGCCCCCGTCAGTCCACGTGCTGGAGCTTGGTCATGTCGCTTCCGACGGGGAGGAGGTAGTTGACCGGCATGTCGCCCAGCGCGGTCAATTGCCTGCCGTTGTCGCCGACATGGACGTGGTTCGGGAACACCTCCGGCGCCGGTCGCGCATAGGCAGCGAAGACCTGGCTTCCCGGCGTGCTGGTCACGATCGATGCGCTCATCGATACCGAGAAGTTTCCATCCACGGGGGGCATGTTGTTGGCGAAGTACGAGTAGCTGATGGGCGAGGTCCAGCCGGCCGGTACCTGGTAGGTCACCGTGAACCCCAGCTGGGTCGATTTGGTGATCGTCGTGGGCGGCAGGTTGATGTAGGTGCCGTCCGGCAGCGGCGTTCCGCAGGAGAAGGACACCTGCGAGCCGACAGGGCAGCTCACGCAGGTGATGGCGAACTGGATCGTCGCTGCCGTGCTGGAGGGCGGATAGGTTGTCGCGTTGGTGAACGTCGGCGCACCGGCCGAGGTGAACTGCACGTTGTGCCAGCCGGCTCCGCCCGTCTTGCCGATCCAGGCCGCCAGATCGTTGAGAGATGTCACCGCGTTCGGGGGCTTCTGGCTTTCGAACGGATACTCGGGCGTCGAGATGAACCCGACAAGGCAGGTGTGCTCGCTGATGTTGGACGGAACCCAGACAAACGGGTCCGTCGTGACGCCGATAAGGTTCGGTGCGATCGATCCCATGTCGCTCGTGGCCGATCCGCGTGCCGTCTGGATCGCGTTGTTGAGCCACTGCTGGGGATAAAGGAAAAGCGATTGCGGGGCGTAGAACACGCGCGCCGTGCCGGTCTGTGCCGCCGTGTTCAGGTTCTTGCCGCGCAGGTAGATGTAATTGGTCGCATTCTGGACGACCGGCTGTGTCGGATCCGTCCCGTAGCTTGCGCTGGTACTGAAGACTGCTTGCGGATCCTGGGTCGGCTGCGTGCCGGCCATGATGATGTCCGGGCTCGCCGTCCACCCGCCAGTCCGGGGCATGATGCCCTGGTCGTCAAGATTCTGGCGCAAGAGAATACCGTCATACTGCGTCATTCACAGTCTCCCAAATCGTGCGGGGGCGCACTCGGAAAAGTTGCTTTATTCGGATGGCCACAACTTTAGGTGGTATCCGGACTCAGCTTTATCCGACTGGCGCGAGTCCGACAATCACAAATTCGCGCTTAGATTGAACTCTTGGTAACTGACTGCCGTGGACTGGCACGCCGCTATCCCGCTCGTGTCAATCGGCCAGGAATGGGCGACCACCTTGCTGGCCTCGGGCAGCACGTCGCCCGGCTGCACTCGGCCCTGACGGCCGCATCCTGACCCGAACCGGGGGGACGGTGACTCGCAGGGTCAGCGATCCACGATCACGGGAACCAGCAGACGGTGACGGCCCTCGGGGTCGATCTCGGTCGTGATGCCATGATACCATGGCGCGAAGTCCGGCATGGGCCCGGCGGATAGGGCAAGGCCCCCTCGGCCGCGATCCGCCCCGCCGCCGTACCAAGAGGAACCATCTCGACCTCGCCCCTGACAAGCCGTCCGTGGGCCTCCTGGACGGACAGCACAGGGGTTGGCAAATGCCGGTCTTCGAACATGCTCCTGAGAAGCCCGGGCACGTCGTTTGCCGCATAGATCTCATCCAGTCGCGCGCACAGATCGCCAAGACCGCCCGCGTAGCGATCGGGGTTCGCGGCGTGAAGCGACGGCAGCGCGATGCCGAGAGGCGTGTTGGCCCGGACATGAGCCTCGAACGCGGCCAGAAGGTCCACAAGCCGGTCGAGCTTCTCTTCCGTCGTCCCGGGCGTGAGCAGGAACACCATCGAGTAGAGGTCGCTCTTCTCCGGGATCAGTCCATGCTCGCGCAGGAACGCCGCGATGACGTTGGTGGGAATGCGGATCGGCGCGCGTCCGGGAATGACGGGCGCGCGATGCGTCACCAGCAGAAGCTTGCAGGGATCGAGCATCTGCAGGCCTTCGCCATAGCCGCCGAAGCCGTGCCATGTGGCCCTTTCCTCGAAGCTGAAGAAGCGGCTGTCATGCGCGATGACCGGCGTTGGATGACGGTGCCACGCAATTCCCTCGATCGAGGGCGGCACGAAGGGGGCGATGAACGCGCAGGTCTCGAAGATGCGTTTCCGGGCCTCGATGCCGCGCTCGACGGTCTCTTGCCACAGTTCATGGCCGACGGCGCCGTGAAGCCGCGCGTTGACCTCCAGCGATGTGAACAGGGGATAGAACGGGCTGGTCGTGCCATGGATCATCAGCGCCGCCTTGAAGGCCATCGACGTTCGCCGGCGGTCCGCCTCGGGGCGGTGGCTGTCGCGGATGTGGATCTGCGAGGTCTGCGAGAACCCTGACAGCTGCTTGTGCACGGACTGGGTGACGATGATCCCGGGCGACTGCGGTCCCAGCGGCATGCGCAGGGGCGAGGCCGCGTCCAGCAGCGGCAGGAACTGCTCGTAACCGACCCAGGCCGCGTCGAAGAGGACGTAGTCGCAGAGGTGGCCGATGCGGCTGATGATCTCGTGCACGTTGTAGATCGTGCCGTCCCAGGTCCCGAGCTGGAAGGCCGCCAGACGAAACGGTCGATCCAGATCGGCGCGCGCCGGATCCAGCTTGCGGAGGCGTTCGCGGATCAGCGCTTCGTCGAAGCATCTGGCCGGCACGCCGCCAATCAGGCCGAAGTCGTTCCGCGCAGCCTCAAGATAAATCGGCTGCGCCCCGGACAGGGCCAGCATGCCGTTGTAGCATGATTTGTGGTTGTTGCGGTCGAACAGGACAAGGTCGCCGGGCGTCAGAAGGGCCGTTGCCACGATCTTGTTCGAACTCGACGTGCCGTTGAGCACAAAGAACGTACGGTCCGCGCCGAAGACATCGGCGGCAAGCGCTTCGGCCTCGGCGGGCGGCCCTTCGCGCCCGGTCATGTCGCCCAGGGCGGGATCGGCGTGCGGCACGTCCATGCGGAAGATGTCGCGGCCGACGAAGTCGAGGAAGGCGCGACCGACCGGATGACGATCGAGGAAGTGCGCGCCCTGATGACCGGGGCAGGCAAAGGTGACGGTGCCGCGCGAACGGTAGCGTGCGAGTTCGGTGAAGAACGGCGGCAGACGCGCGTCCTCGAACCCCGCGGCAAGCCGCTCTACCGTTGCGGCCACCGCGTCGGGGGAAAGCTCCGAAGGGTCCAGCACCGTCAGTCCGTCATCGACGGCCGGCTGGGCCGTGTCCGCGGGCGCCACCAGCACGACAGGGACCGGCGGGATTGCCAGCCGGGCAAGCGCGCGGGCGCGCTCGATGTGGGATGTGGTGCCGATCACCAGGGCCGAGATGCCGTCGACCGAACACAGATCCTCGAAGGCGACCTGGGCGCGGCTGGACGCGACGTGGGCAGCGGCGAAACGGTCGACGGCAAGAGCGCAGGCTTTCATCGCACGATCACCTCGGCAGCCGGGTGAGGACGCCGGCTGCGGCAAGCGCGATAGAAGCCGACATGGCTGTCAGCGCATACCCCCCGAACAGAAGCGCGAAGCCGCCGGCGACAAGGCCCGAGACCGCATCGCCGGTGTTGGCGACGGCGGCATAGAGACCGAAGTTCCGGCCGACTTCCCGCTCTTCAGAGAGAAGCTGGATCGTCGTGTTTATGGTGATGTCGACGATTGCGCCAGCGAAGCCAAGGACAAGCAAGGTAGCCGCAGCCAGATAGAGATTAACGTCGAGCAAGAGCGCGACCGCCACGAATATCGTGCCGTAGGCGATCCACGCGCGCATCAGCAGGCTGCTGGTCGGATGCTTCACGACACGCGTGTAGACGAGCCCGCCACACACCGTCCCCAGAGCGATCAGGGCCGAGGCATAGCCCACGTAGCTTTCGTTGGCGTAGGTGGCCACGATCGCGGCCGGGAACACGTAGCGCAGGACGGCAGAGGCGAACGTGGCGCTGACCGTCGTCCCGAGGATGACGACGAACAGCTCGCGGTTCCTCTCTCGCAAAGAGACCGCGCTCGCGCCGATCTGACGGAACGACTCCAGAAGGCTGAAGGCCATCGCGTCCTGCCGCGGCGACCGGGGCAGCATGGTCAGGCTGAGAAGCGAGCAGACGAAGAAGCCGCCGACCACTGCCAGCACGATCTCCCTGCTGGCCACCGACACGATCGCCGCGCACATCAGCGGACCGATGATGGACGCGGTATCCTCGACCACCTGTATGGCGCTGTTGGCGGCGGGGATGTCGTCGCGGCTGACCTGTTCGACGATCACGGCGCGGAAGCTCGGCTGAAAGAGACTGTCGCCGACAGTCAACAGCATCGAAAGACCGACAAGGACATAGACCGTCATCGCCCCTTGCACGGCAAGCGCGAACAACGCGATCAGGATCGCGGCGCGATAGGCCTCGGCCAGTATCATCACCGTCTTCTTCGACGCACCATCGGCCAGCGCACCGCCGATGGGCGCAACGAAAAGGAACGGAATCAGGCGGAAGAAATAGACCAGACCGATCTTGGCTATATCGCCATCGAGAAGATCGATGGCGATGAGGGCAAACGCCACTTCGAAAGCGAATTCGCCTGTCTTTCCGAAAAGCGTCGATACCAGCAAAGGGGCAATGTTCTTCCGAAAACCACTTGCAGTCAACCTTGCCCCCGATATTGCCTCGAACTCCGTTATCCCATGTCGGTATAGCCGGGAAAAGTACCCCTTCTACCGGAATGTGATCTGTTCGGCGGTAATGCGCCGACCCGGCTGGCGAAGATGGTGAATGATGAAGTTGTCGAGGACGGTCTTCTGCGAAGGCGGCATGGAGTAGTACATCATGTTGACGTACCAGCGCCAGCCTTCCATCGTCAGCCTGTATTCGTCGCCCGAATCCAGCACCAGGCCCGCATCGATGAACTGGCCAAGCGCGTCCAGGCAGTGTTCCGGCACGTCGCGCCAGCGCACCTGATCCTTTTCCACGAACCCGTGATAGGGCAGCCGGGTCACGATCGGCCGCGAGGCGTCGATCTCGGGCCCATGCCGGCTGATCTGCGTCGAATTCCCGCCATCGCCGTCGATCATGTCGCGGATGTACTGGCCGCGATTGTTGGTATTGGACAGCGTCATCCGAGGCAGGATCGAGATCGCGTTCACCCCGAAGCCGACCACGACCGTGTCGGCATGTCCGTAGACATGATTGTGATAGTCGAAGGTGTAGCTCCGTGAGACTACGGGGTTGCGCTTCACCTCCGCCGGAGCGCAGCGCACATAGCCGTGCCCGTTGTGAGGAAGGAAGCCCTTCTCGCGCATGAACTCGCGCAGACGGATGTTCATCTCGAACCGCTTGTTGGCCGACGTGGGCTCCAGGCCGGCCGATGCGGCCTTCTGGTGCAGCTTGATCTGCGTCACCACGTTGTCGATCGGATACACGTCGACAAGATCGCTGATCCGGGTGGCTTCCTCGATGTCGGCCAGGAAATCCTCTTCGGTGTGGCCGTCCATGGCGTAGAGGATGTCGAACGACGAACGCGGCAGGATCGTGCGGAAAAGCTCGTTGGCGGTGTAGATCTGATCCAGCGTGGCAGTCAGATCGAACATGTCGCGCCAGTAGGGGTTGAAGGTCTGAAGACCATACCGGGCGTTGGTGACGCCGATTTCCTTCAGCGCCAGAACCTTGTCGCGCGTGACGCTCTTGACCTCGCACTCGAACGAGAACTCCCTCAGGCGCGACAGATCGAACCGCGACCGGATCATCGCGCCGAACCTGAGGATCTCCTCGGCGGTCAGAAGCGACGGGGTGCCGCCGCCCACGAAGATGGCACGGACAGGCAGGCCCTTGAGGTCGAAGACCTGCGCCTTGCGTTCGACTTCCCTGATCAGCGCGTCGAGATAGCGCGCGATGATCTCGCGGTCGCCAAACTTGCCCCGGGTGAAGGGGCAGAAGTTGCAGATGGTCTCGCAGAAGGGAAAGTGGAAGTAGAGCGCCGCGCTGCCGATCTCGTCGAGCCGGACCTCTTCCATCGCCTCGACCGGGTTGCAGAACACGTCGCCTGCATCCGAGTCCCACTGCAGGGGATAGTAGATGTTGAAGACCGGCACCTGCCGGTCGAACGCAAGGGCGGGCGATTCCTGAGGCCGTAGGGTCAACTTCATGGCGTGTCCTCTTCTGTGAAGTGCGCCGCTGTCCGCCTATCTGGCAACCAGCTTCCCCGAGAAGACCCGCGGGACATCCCGCCGCAGGAAATTCACGTGGCTCGCGATCGGCTGGAAAGCGGCCAGCAGATGATCTCCGCTGCGACGCGGGTCGCAGTCGCCGCATGTGAAGATATCGAGGGCGATGTAATTGAGTTCCGGGTAGCTGTGATAGGACGCATGCGACTCCGACAGCAGGAAAAGCCCCGTCACGCCGCCTTCGCCACCGAACTTGTGCGAGACCGACTTCAGGATCGTTGCATTCGATGCGGCTATCGCGTTCTCAAGCAATCTGTTGAGGGCTGCCTCATCCTTCAGAAATTCGGGGTCACACCCCGAGAGGTCGGCAATCCAGTGCGAACCGATCATGAAAATGAACCTCGACAGAGGATGGGCGCCAGCGGGTTAACGGGGCTGGCCGGGCCAGCCCCGCCGGTAGCTCACCAGAAGGCGACGCGGGTGAAGTCGCTCTTCACGATGGCCTGGACGTCGTTCTCGAAGATCTCGATAGCCATTTTCATCTCCACTCGGTTTGCATGTCGCTTCGTGCGACACGTCGAATACCTAACGCAGAGGTTAATAGGTTTCTACCCTTGGTTGTTTTAACTTTCCTAAACTCGCTTGTTGGCCCTGCTGCGCGACCACGACCGGTGGGGCCGGGGCAGATGGCTCGCTTCCTTCGGGCGCTTCTGCAACCCTGCGCAGCGCCATTCCCAGAGGGCCATCTCGGGCCGATGGCGAGGAGCGTGCCCGGCACATCCCATGCGGGGGTCCGACACGCCCGAGCAAGACGAGTTGAAGATCATCCAAGACGCGTCAGCGCCCGCCACGGCACCGTGCCCGCGTTCAGCCAGCTTCCAGGATCAGCGTGCCCGCGAAAACCTCGCGCACCACCGCATGCATCGCCTGTACGATGCGCGGAACGGCCACTTCCACCCCGCCCACCCGCTTCACAAGTCCGACCGACCGCAGGATGCGCGGCCCCTCCATGGAAACCACCACGACATCCGGGTTATGCGCACCGATCTCCGATCGAACGTAAAGCGCAGGGAGGAACGCGACCCCCATGCCCATCCCGGCCATCAGGCGGACGGAATCGAGGCTGTTGCCCTCGTAGTCCGTTCGAAGCCGCGCGCCGAGTGTCTCGCACAGCCCCGCCACCTGCTCGCGCAGGGCATAGCCGGGTGCGAGCGACAACACCGTCTCGCCCTGCAACGCCGCGCGTGGCACGCGCCCTTGCGCCGCGAACGGATGGTCGCGCGCCACCACCAGCTCCAGCGGCTCGCGGAACAGGCGGATCGTCTCGAAGTCGCCTCGGACCGGTAGCTGCACGAGGATAACGTCGAAGTCGCCCCGCCCCAGACGTTGAATCAGAAGGTCGGGCGTGCTTTCGCGAATGAAGAGGCCAAGGTCGGGATGATGGGCATGCAAGCGGCCGATCACATGCGGCAAGAGATACGGCGCAAGCGTCGCCGAGGCGCCAAAGCGGATACTGCCCGACAGACCCGACTTGGCGGACTCGAAGTGATCCACGAGGTTCTGAACCCCGGCCAGGATGCCGCGTGCGCGTTCCAGCATCGCGCGGCCAGCCGGCGTCAGGATCACGCCGGGTCGACTGCGCTCGACCAGGACCTGATCGAACCGCTTCTCCAGGCTCGCCAGCTGGATCGACAGCGAGGGCTGGCTGACCCCGCAATGGGCAGCCGCGCTCCTGAAATTCCCGGTGTCCGCCAGTGCAACGAAGTAGGCAAGCTGCTTGAGGCTGGGCAGATCACGCATGATGTCATGTTCCTTCCACAAACGCGTTCCGGGCACGGCACCCCTGGCCGGCCCCGACTACTGGTCCAGCCTCTGACTTACCGGATGACCGGGCGCTCTGCCACCTTTGATTGAGTATGTCGTTGTA
>JALORM010000095.1 GCA_025458985.1 Paracoccaceae bacterium
GACGCTGGTGCAGGAGCTGGCCTTCACGCTGGCCGACGGGCGCGAATACGTGAAGGCGGCGCTGGCGCGCGGCATGGACGTCGACGCCTTCGCCGGGCGCCTCAGCTTCTTCTTCGCCATCGGCATGAACTTCTTCATGGAGGTGGCCAAGCTCCGCGCCGCGCGCTTCCTCTGGCACCGGATCATGTCGGAATTCTCGCCGAAGCGGCCCGAAAGCCTGATGCTGCGCACGCATTGCCAGACCTCGGGCGTGTCGTTGCAGGAGCAGGACCCCTGGAACAACGTCGTGCGCACCGCCTACGAGGCGATGAGCGCGGTCCTCGGCGGCACCCAGTCGCTGCACACCAACTCCTTCGACGAGGCCATTGCGCTGCCCACCGAATTCTCGGCGCGGATCGCGCGGAACACCCAGCTCATCCTCCAGAACGAGACCAAGGTGACGAAGGTCGTCGATCCGCTGGCAGGCTCCTACTACGTCGAGAAGCTGACCGCGGACCTCGCCTCCGAAGCCTGGAAGATCATCGAGGAAATCGACGCGATGGGCGGCATGACGAAGGCCGTCTACCGCCTGGCCGAGGAGGCGCCCATCGACATCCTCGATGTCGACAACGTCCGCGTCCGCGAGGCGCAGGTCGCGCGGCTCGCCCGCATCCGCGGCACGCGCGATGCCGCGGCCTGCGACGGCGCCCTTGCGGCGCTTGAGCAGGCCGCGACCTCGGGAGAGGGCAACCTTCTGGAACTGGCCGTCGAAGCCGCGCGGGCACGCGCCACCGTGGGAGAGATCAGCATGGCGATGGAAAAGGCATGGGGCCGGCACCGGGCCGAGGTGAAGACGCTGGCCGGCGTCTACGGCGCGGCCTACGAAGGCGACGAGGGCTTCGCCGCGATCCAGAAGGACGTCGAGGCCTTCGCCGAGGAGGAAGGCCGCCGGCCCCGGATGCTGGTGGTCAAGATGGGCCAGGACGGCCACGACCGCGGCGCCAAGGTGATCGCCACGGCGTTTGCCGACATCGGCTTCGACGTGGACGTGGGCCCGCTGTTCCAGACCCCGGAAGAGGCCGCGCAGGACGCCGTCGACAACGACGTGCACGTCGTCGGCATCTCGTCGCAGGCCGCCGGCCACAAGACGCTGGCGCCGAAGCTGATCGAGGCGCTGAAGGCGCAGGGCGCGGGCGACATCCTCGTGATCTGCGGCGGCGTGATCCCGCAGCAGGACTACGATTTCCTGAAGGCCGCCGGGGTCAAGGCGATCTTCGGCCCCGGCACCAACATCCCCGCCGCGGCGAAGGAGATCCTGACCCTCATCCGGGCGGCGCGGGCGGCGGGGTAGGAAGCCTCCGGCGGGAGTATTCGGGAACAAGAGAAGATGCTGGTTCTGGATCACCTCGCCGTCGCGGCGGCAGCGCTGGGCGACGGCGCAGCGGCGGTCGAGGCGGCGCTGGGCGTGCCGCTGTCGCCGGGCGGCGTGCACCCGCACATGGGCACGCACAACCGGCTTCTCTCACTGGGGCCGGGGGAATACCTCGAGGTGATCGCCATCGATCCGGCCGCGCCGCCACCGGGGCGGCCGCGCTGGTTCGACCTCGACCGCTTCGAGGGCGCGCCGCGCATCGCCAACTGGATCGCGCGCTGCGACGACCTCGCGGCCGAGGTCGCACGGTCGCCCGCGGGGACCGGCGTAGCCCATGACCTCGCGCGCGGCGACTACCGCTGGCGCATGGCGATCCCGGACGACGGGCGGCTCCCCTTCGACGGCGCCTTTCCCGCGCTGATCGCATGGCAGGGGGCGCTGCACCCTTCCGCAGCGCTGCCCGACCTCGGCTGCCGGCTCCGGCGGCTGACCGTCTTCCACCCCCGCGCGGATGACCTTCGCCGGGTGCTCGCCGGCCGCATCGACGACCCCCGGATCGTGCTGGATCATGCCCCGGCCCCGGCGCTCAGGGCCGAGATCGACACGCCCGCCGGGCCGCGCGTGCTGGAATGACCGGGCCCGAGATCCGCCCGGCGGCCGAGGCGGACATCCCCGGCCTGCTCGCGATCTGGAACCCGATCATCCGCGACACGTCGATCACCTTCACCGACGAGGAGAAGACGCCCGAAGGCCTCTCCCGCCTGCTGGCCGCACGGCGCGACGCGCGGCAGGCCTTCCTCGTCGCGGCGGCTGGTGCCGACGTCCTGGGCTTCGCCACCTTCGGCCGCTTCCGCGACGGCCCCGGCTACCGCCACAGCTTCGAACATACGGTCCTGCTGGCACCGGCGGGCACGCGCTGATCGGCGGCGTCTCGGCCGAGAACACCGCCGGTCTCGCCTTCCACGCGGCGCTCGGCTACCGCGAGGCCGCCCGCCTGCCCGAGGTCGGCACCAAGTTCGGCCGCTGGCTCGACCTCGTGCTGATGCTCAAGCGCCTTTGACGCGCTGACATCGCGCGGCGGCGGCGCTAGTCTGGCGCGCATGTCGGTCTGGACCCGCATTTCCGAAGCGCTGGCGGCGCTCGCCAAGGGCGAGGGCCTCGCCGCGGTGTTCGAACGCCTGCGCACCCCGCCCGAACGGACCGTCGCCTTCACCATCGCGGCCATCGCGCTTTCCGCCAAGATGGCCAAGGCCGACGGGCGGGTGACCCGCGACGAGGTGCGCGCCTTCCGCGAGGTCTTCGCGATTCCGCCCGAGGACGAGCCGGCGGCGGCCCGGGTCTACAACCTCGCGCGCGAGGACGTGGCGGGCTTCGACGACTACGCGCGCCGCATCGCGCGGATGTTCGACGACGGCCACCAGACGCTTCTGGACCTGATCGAGGGCCTCTTTCACATCGCCGCCGCGGACGGTCACTACCATGACGCCGAGGATGCCTTCCTGGCCGAGGTCGCCGCGATCTTCGGCCTCAGCGACTGCGAGTTCCGCGGCATCCGCGCCCGCTACGCGCCCGACGCCGATCCCGATCCCTACGACGTGCTGGGCGTGACGCGCGGCACGCATGTCGACGAGGTGCGTGCCGCCTGGCGCCGGCTGGTGCGCGAGCACCACCCCGACCGGATGATCGCCCGCGGCGTCCCCGACGAGGCGCTCAAGCTCGCCCAGGCGCGCATGGCGGCGATCAACCGCGCCTGGGACGAGATCGCGCGCGAGCACACGCTCTGACGCCCATGCGGATCGCCACCTACAACGTCGAATGGTTCAACGCGCTCTTCGACGATGCCGGGCAGCTTCTGAACGACGACGGCTGGTCCGGCCGGCAGGACGTGACGCGGGCCGAACAGACTGCGGGCCTGATCGCGGTGTTCCGCGCGATGGATGCCGACGCGGTGCTGGTGGTCGAGGCGCCGGACGAGAACCGCCGCCGCAGCACGGTCCGCGCGCTCGAGACCTTCGCCGAAGCCGCGGGCATCCGGGCGCACCGCGCGATCCTCGGCTTCCGGAACGACACCGAACAGGAGATCGCGCTGCTCTACGACCCCGACCGGCTGACGCCGCGCCATGACCCGCAGGGCGATGGCCAGACCGATCGCCGGGCGCCGCGCTTCGACGGGACCTTCCGGATCGACCTCGACATCGACGCCACGCTCGACGTGGTGACCTTCTCGAAGCCGCCGCTGGAGCTGGCCTGCACCACCTCCGGCGGTCGGGCCTTCCGGATGATCGGGGTCCATGTCAAGTCCAAGGCCCCGCACGGCGCGCGCAATCCCGACCAGGCCAAGCGCCTGGCCATCGCCAACCGGCGCAAGCAGCTGGCCCAGTGCATCTGGATCCGGCACCGGGTAGAGGAACACCTCGCCCGAGGCGACAGCCTGATCGTGCTGGGCGATTTCAACGACGGACCGGGGCTTGACGAATTCGAACACCTCTTCGGCCGCTCGGGGGTCGAGATCGTCATGGGCCTCGACGGCGGCGCGCAGCCCGAACTGCACGAACCGCACGCCCGGCTTGCCATGGCGGGCAAGCTGGCCGCCCAGCCTTCGTCCGCCCGGTTCTACCTGCCGGACCAGAAAGCCTATCTGTCGGCCCTGCTCGACTACGTCATGGTCTCGTCCGACCTGATGGCGGCGCGGCCTTCCTGGCGCATCTGGCACCCGTTCGACGACCCCGCAATCTACCGCGACGAAGCGCTGCGCGAGGCGCTGCTGGCGGCGTCGGACCATTTCCCGGTCAGCGTCGACCTCGACCTGTGACCGCTATCGCCGGCCTCCCTGGCCGGCACGACTCCAAATCGTCGCACGGGTCGCCTATATTGGCGCCATGCGTCGCCTCGCCCTTGTCCTTGCGCTGCTGCTCGCCGCCCCCGTGGCGGCCGACGAGCCCCTGCCGGGCGCGCCCCCCGAGGCCGCGCCCGACACCCGGGGCGACCCCGGTGCGGGCTCTGACGCGGAACAGGGGTTCTCGCTCATCGAAGAAGGCGCGAAGCTTCTCTTCCGGGGCCTGATCGACGAGATGGAGCCCGCGATGAAGGAGATGGCCGAAAGCTTCGGCACCTTCGCGCGCGAGGCCGAGCCGATGCTGCGCGAGCTCGCGCGGCTGATGGGCAACGTGGGCGAGTATCACGCGCCCGAGGTCCTGCCGAACGGCGACATCCTGATCCGCAAGCGCCAGCCGGGCGAGCCGCCCGGCCCAGGCGCTCCGGGTCCGCAGTTCGGCCCCGGTGGCGAAACGGAACTCTGATCGCCAGGCCTTGCGCCCGCGCGGCTCAGTCCCTGCGCCCGCCCAGCACCGCGCAGGTGCCCTCGGCGCCAAGCGCCTTGCACATCGCCAGATAGCGCGCCTGCGCCACCTCGCCGTACAGCGCCTCGGCCTCGGGGTGAAGCCTCAGTTCCACCTTCCGGGCGTCGGGGTCGAAGCTCAGCTCGGCCATCTCGTCCAGGGCCTCGGCCGAGAACATCGCGCCGAACCGCATCGCCTTGCCCACCGCCTCGGCATCGCGCAGCTCGTCCTCGGACAGCAGGCCGAACAGCGGCTCGAACCGGGTGCCGGCGCGGCTGTTGCGGTAGCGGTGCAGAAGCGACAGGCCGAGGAACACCCTCTCGGGGTGGTTCAACCCGCCCAGGTTGGCGCGCGTGGCATTGTCGAAGCAGACCTCGTGGCGATAGTCCGGGTGGGCGCGCCAGCTCACGTCGTGCAGCAGGCAGGCGGCCTTCATGATCCGCTGCCGGGCGGGCGGCGCGCCGGGAAACAGCGGCTGGATGAAGGCGTATAGCTTCTTGCCGAAGCCCGGGATGCGCGCCCCGCTCTGCTCGGCGAAGCGGCAGGCCTCGATCAGCGGGTCGCGGGCGCGCAGCTTCTTCGGCATCTGCTCGTAAAGCAGCCCCTCACGGATGCCGTAGGACGAGATGTCGATCTCCGACGGCTTAAGCGCACGCACCAGCTCGGCCAGGACCTGCGCCGCAACCGGAACAAGGCTCAGCCGTTCGAGGCCGATCCCGGTCCGCGCGCGCAGCGACTCGACCGTCTCGCCGTCGATGAAGTCGACCGTCTCGCGCACCTGATCGGGCGTCATGCGGTATTCGTGCAGCACGGTCAGCGGATAGGCCCGCCGCGCCATGTCGATCCGCCCGATCGCGCGCCACGACCCGCCGACAAGGTACAGCCGGCGGCCCGGGCCGAAATCCCCGGCAACCTTGTCCAGAACGGCGCGCGCATGCGCCCGAAGTGCCTTGGTCCCGCCCTTGAGGTCCTTGACCTTCAGGGGGCCGAGGGCGGTCGTGACGCGGCGGCCGACCTTTCCGCCCGAAACCTCGGCCAGTTCCATCGACGATCCGCCGATGTCGCAGATAACGCCCTCGGCGCCGGGCCAGCCCAGAAGGACGCCCTGCGCCGACAGGCGCGCCTCTTCCTCGCCGTCGATGACCTTGAGCTTCAGCCCCGTGGCGCGGGACACGTCCTTGCGGAACTCGGCACCGTCCTCGGCCTCGCGCACCGCGGCGGTGGCGACCGCGACAAGGGGCGAGACCTTCATCGCCTTGGCCAGCGCCGCGAACCGGCGCAGCGCCGCCAGCGCGCGGGTGCGCCCCTCGGGGTTCAGGCGCCCGGTCTCGCCCATTCCGGCGCCCAGCGCCGCCATGACCTTTTCGTTGTAGAAATAGGCCGGGCTGCGCGCCGCGCCGTCGAAGACCACAAGGCGGACCGAGTTCGAGCCGACGTCGATCACGCCGACGCGCGCCAGGGCGCGGGCCGACGGGTCCTCGATGATCGGCTTGCCGAAGGGGCTGTCGTCGTCCGAGCGCTTGTCCGGCATGGCGTCCATCCGGCGATTCCTTCCCTGCCTGCGGCCGGACTCTGGCCGCGTGGCGGGCAGGGGTCAACCGGGTGTGGACGGGTAGAACGGGGCTGACAGCCTCGGGGGCCTGCGGCCGCTACCCCACCGCCCACGCCCGCTCGACCTGCGCGCACAGGCGCGCCGTCTCCTCCGGGGCCAGGCCTCCCAGCAAGAAGGCCAGCGCCACCTCGGCCACCGCATCGGCCACCTCGGGCGCGGTGTCGGCGATGCACAGAAGCTCGTCGAAGGCATGGACCGGCCCCGGCACCTGGCCGCCGGTCGGCAGGGGCCAGCCGTCCGGGCGCACTTCGCGGCCGGCAGACAGGAACAGCCGCCCCCGGTTCGCGGTCCCGACCCCGGGCGGGTCGTTGAACAGCACCCGCACGCCCCGCCCGCGCCGCGGCAGCCAGAAGCTGCACAGAACCGGCGTGCCGAAGCCTGCGGCGTCGCGGTCGGCCGCGCACAGGGGCACGACCCGCGCCGCCTCCTCGGGCCCCAACGCTTCGGCAAAGACGGCCGGCCAGTAGCGCCCCAGCAGCGCGAACGACGCCGCATCGGTGCGGAAGTCGGCGAAGGGATAAAGCGGATCGGCCTCGATCGCGCGGCGACCCATCGGGGCAGTCAGTCCTTCGAATGGGCCAGCCGCGGCACGTCCTTCGCCCCCGCCGAGCCGCGGCCCGACAGCGAGGGGTTCTCCATGAAGAACCGGTGGCAGTTGAAGGGCTGCCGGTCCTCGGGGAAGGGCAGCCGGACGAACTGGCCGTTGGGACGCAGGATCCAGGTCTGCGCCTCGTCGGCGAGGTTCGCCGCCATGATCTGGTCGACGATCTGCGCCTTCACGGTGTCGTTCCTGATCTCGACCAGGGTCTCGACCCGGCGGTGCAGGTTGCGGCCCATCCAGTCGGCCGA
>JALORM010000096.1 GCA_025458985.1 Paracoccaceae bacterium
TCGCCCATCGACGCGATGTCTGGCGGCACGATGCCGCCGGTCTTCAGTTCCTGCTGCACCTGGTCGCCCAGCGCCCTGAGCGCTGCGTCGAGCCGTGCATCGCCCGTGCCGGGATTGGCGCTGGCCAGCCGCACCTTGCGCGGGCGGCCCGACAGGATCGCCTCGGCCATCGGGCGCGGCAGCAGCCCCGCGACCGCGCAGGCCCGCGCCCAGGCCAGCACCAGCGACGGCCGGGGCAGGTCGGTCGGGTCGCACCAGACGTGTTCGAACAGCGTCATGATGTAGGACAGGACCTCGGCTTCCGGATGGCGCCGGTCGGGCTTGTAGGGCGCGCGGAAGACGTCGTTCACCAGTTCGTAGGACGGCCAGTAGTGCAGGACGCCCTCGTGACCGACCTCGCGCAGAACCTCGTCGATCGCCACCCGCAGGACCGCCTTCGACACCGAATTCGAGGTGATGCAGGAATTGTCGCGGAACGTCGCGATCAGCGGGATCGGCGACAGCGTGAAGAGGATCTTCGCGTCCGGCCGGTTCTTGCGGATCAGCCGGTAGATGGCGCGCAGGTTGTCCTTGTTCTCTTCGACCGTCGACACCCGGAAGCGGTGGCGCGCGGGGTCGTAGGCATCCTTCGGGATGGTCCGCCAGAACACCTCGCCCGTCGGCTCGTCGTACCAGACCTCGCTGAGGCCGAAGGTCAGGATGAAGACGTCTGTCGCGTCGAAGATGCGCCGCGTCTCGGCCTGGACGGCTGGGTCGTAGCCGTAATCCTCGGCCTCGTAGCCATGCCAGAGCGACTGGTTGAAATCCTTGTTTTCCCAGGCCCATTCGAACTGCTGGCGGATCACGAAGGAATTCACCATCCCCTCGCCGCAGGCCACGACATAGGCCGATTTCGCATCCTCGGCCTTGTTCAGCACCCGGTAGCGCCGGCGCGAGAGCCATTCCGAGATATTGGCGGCAAAGCACGAGCCGAAGGCGGTCACCTGCGTGTCCGCGTGGATCGCGGGCGCCGCGGGCGCCCAGCCGTGCAGCACGAATTCGTGCACCGCCGCAGCCGGCATCAGGCGGGCGAGGGTGGGGTTGTAGTTCGTGTGCTCGCCCCGGAACCAGGTGCGGAACTCGCGCGTGGTCCGCGTGGTCGTCTGGAACGGCAGGTGCTTGGTGCCAAGCTTGGTCCGGCGCAGGATCGGGCGCCCCGCTGCGGTTTCCGCCTCGGTCTTGGCCGCCGCCTTGGCCCCGGCTTCGCCGCCTTTCCCGGATTTGCCCGCCATCTGCCGCTCCCCGACCGCCGGCCGCGACGCGCGGCGGGCCGGGCGGGACTATAGCGGCTCAGGTCTTGCCGAAGCAACAACGCCCGGGCGCCAACGGCAGACCGCCCGGAAAAACCGGCACCGGCGCTTGACGGGGCGGCGGCCCATGCTTATTACCCCCAAGCGTTCGGGCGGCATCGTCCGGGCGGCAGATGCGCGGTTGTAGCTCAGTCGGTTAGAGTACCGGCCTGTCACGCCGGGGGTCGCGGGTTCGAGCCCCGTCAACCGCGCCACTGCCTCCCACCTTGCCCGACGGACCATGCGCGGTTGTAGCTCAGTCGGTTAGAGTACCGGCCTGTCACGCCGGGGGTCGCGGGTTCGAGCCCCGTCAACCGCGCCACTCTCCCGCATCGCGGCTGTCGCGCCCCGTCATCCCGCCAGCGCCGCCAGGACCCGGGCCCAGCTGCGGATGCCCTTGTGGAAGCTGCGCAGGTCGTACTTCTCGTTGGGGGAGTGGATCAGGTCGTCGTCCTTGCCGAACCCGATCAGCATCGAATCCATGCCCAGGATCGACTTGAAGTAGCCCGCGATCGGGATCGACCCGCCCGAACCGATGAAGGCGGCCTCGTTCGGCCATTCGTCGGACAGCGCCCCGCGCGCCTTGTCGAAGGCGGGGTCCGCCGTCGCCATCACGCTGGCAGGGGCGGCGCCGTGGTCGTGGAACTCCACCCGGCAATCGGCCGGAACCTGCGCGCGCACCATCGCGCGGAAGCTTTCGCGGATCGCCAGCGGGTCCTGCCGCCCGACCAGGCGGAAGCTGATCTTCGCCGTCGCCTTCGACGGCAGCACCGTCTTGAACCCGTCGCCCGCGTAGCCGCCAAGGATGCCGTTCACCTCGCAGGTCGGGCGCGACCAGATCATCTCGAGCACACTGCGCCCGCGCTCGCCTGCGGGGATGGACAGGCCGACCGACTTCAGGAAGCCCTCGGCATCGAAGCCGAGCGACTGCCACTGGTCGCGCATCTGCTGGGTCAGCTCGTCCACCCCGTCGTAGAACCCGGGCACGGTGACGCGGCCGGTCTCGTCGTGAAGGCCGGCGATGATCCGTGCGAGCACCCTCACGGGGTTCATCGCCGCGCCGCCGTACATGCCGGAATGCAGGTCCTTGTCGGGGCCGGTGATCGTCACCTCCTCGCCCAGAAGGCCGCGCAGCATGGTGGTGATTGCGGGCGTGTCGTGGTCGAACAGCCCGGTGTCGCAGATCATCGCGAGGCCCGCGGTCAGTTCGGCCGCGTTCTCCTTCAGGAACGGCACCAGCGAGGGCGAGCCCGATTCCTCCTCGCCCTCCAGAAGCACGGTGATCCGGCAGGGAAGCTGCCCGTGAACGGAGGTCCAGGCGCGGAATGCCTCGACGAAGGTCATCAGCTGCCCCTTGTCGTCCGACGACCCGCGACCCCGGATGACCTTGCCCTGCGGTCCCTCCTCCAGCGCGGGGTCGAAGGGGTCGCGGCGCCAGAGCGCCAGCGGGTCGACCGGCTGCACGTCGTAGTGGCCGTAGAACAGCAGGTGCGGCCCGCCGCCGCCCTGGGGGCCACCATGGGCGACGACCATCGGATGCCCGGGCGTCGGCCGCACCGCGGCATCGAACCCCAGCGCCCGGAGGTCCGCCGCCAGCCAGTCGGCCGCGCGCGCGCAGTCCGGCTTGTAGGCCGGGTCGGTCGAGATCGAGGGGATGCGCAGAAGCTGCATCAGCCGTTCGGTCGCGGCGGGCAGATCGGCGTCGATGCGGGCAAGGACGGGGTCGAGGGACATCGGGCACTCCGTTTGGCGCGGCGGCCGAGCCTAGGCGCAGCCTGCCGGGGTTGTCCATGCCCGCCGCGCCCGGCTATAGGGTGGCGCAGGCGAGGAGGGGGAGGCGGAGGATGACTGACCGGGGGAGGGGGAGCGCAGCAGCGGCGGTGCTGGTGGCGGCGATGACGGCGCTGCCCGTCGCGGCGCAGGACGCGCTGGACGAGGGCGCGGCGCGGCGGATGCTGTTCGATGCGCAGCGCGCCGAGGTGGTGGTCTATCCCCAGGGGTTCCTGTCCGAGGCAGAGGCGCAGGTCCTGCGCGACACGGCGGCCCGCGCCATTCCCTACTACGGCGCCATCGCCGCCTCGCCCAGCCAGGGCCTCGCGGCCGAGCCGACCTCGGCTGCGGGCAACCACCACGATGTGGCCGCCGCCGGCCGCATCGCGCTTGCCGAATGTGACGCCAAGCGCGCCTCGGGAACGGCGCCCTGCGTCGTCGTGGCCGAAGTGCGCCCGCGCGGGTGGCAGGCCCGGCCGCTTCAGCTGAGCTCGGGCGCGACCGCCACCTTCCGCGGCGACTTCCGCCGCGGCGGCGGCGAGAAATCGTTTGCCCTTTCGCCCTCGACCGGGGGGTTCGGGGTCGGCCGCGGGGTCGGCGCCGACGCCTCGGCGCTGGCCGCCTGCGCCTCGGCCAGCCGCGCGCCCGACTGCCGGGTGGTCGTCAGGGATTGATTTCGGTCAAGGCGACGATCTGTCCCCTGTGGCCCAGTCGGCCGGACAACTAGATTGCGCCTCAAGACAGCAAGGACCGGACGCGTGATTCTTCCCAGCACCGACGCAGCCCTCGACGCCGCGCTTTCGCGCCTGCACGAGGAAGGCCGCTATCGCACCTTCATCGACATCGTGCGCAAGCAGGGCGCCTTCCCGCGGGCCACCTGGCGCCGGCCCGACGGATCGGAACGCGAGATCGTGGTCTGGTGCGGCAACGACTACCTGGGCATGGGCCAGCACCCTGCCGTGCTTGCCGCGATGCACGAGGCGCTGGACGCAACCGGCGCGGGTTCGGGCGGCACGCGCAACATCTCGGGCACGACGCTCTACCACAAGGCGCTCGAGGCCGAACTGGCAGACCTGCACCGCAAGGAGGCGGCGCTGGTCTTCACCTCGGCCTACATCGCCAACGATGCCACGCTGTCGACCCTGCCGAAGCTGTTTCCCGGCCTCATCACCTATTCCGACGCGCTGAACCACGCCTCGATGATCGAGGGCATCCGCCGCCACGGCGGGGCAAAGCGCATCTTCCGCCACAACGACGTCGCGCACCTGCGCGCGCTGCTGGCGGCCGACGATCCCGCCGCGCCGAAGCTCATCGCCTTCGAATCGGTCTACTCGATGGACGGCGACTTCGGCCCCATCGCGGAAATCTGCGACCTGGCGCAGGAATTCGGCGCGCTGACCTACCTTGACGAGGTGCACGCGGTGGGCATGTACGGCCCGCGCGGCGGCGGGGTGGCCGAGAAGCTGGGCCTGATGGGCCGGATCGACATCATCAACGGCACCCTCGGCAAGGCCTTCGGCGTAATGGGCGGCTACATCGCCGCCAGCGCGAAGATGGTAGATGTCGTAAGGTCTTACGCGCCGGGGTTCATCTTCACCACGTCGCTTCCGCCGGTGGTGGCGGCCGGTGCCGCGGCCAGCGTGCGGCATCTCAAGGGCGACCGCGCCCGGCGCGAGGCCCACCAGACTGCCGCGCGGGTGCTCAAGACGCGCCTCAAGGCGCTGGGCCTGCCGATCCTCGATCACGGCAGCCACATCGTGCCGCTGATCGTCGGCGACCCGCGCCACACCAAGATGATGTCGGACGCGCTGCTGGAGGACTTCGGCGTCTACGTCCAGCCGATCAACTTCCCCACCGTCCCGCGCGGCACCGAACGCCTGCGCTTCACCCCCTCGCCCGTGCACGACGCAGGCATGACGGCGCACCTGATCGGGGCGCTCGACAGCCTCTGGTCGCGCTGTGCGCTGAATCGCGCCGACCTCACGGGCTAGTCTTTCTGCGGGTGCAGCCGCCCTTGCCCTGTGCTAGGGTTGTATTAACAGGTGAGTCCGGCCCGAACGATTCGGGCCGCAGGGGACAGGACCACGTGGACTTGGGGCAGGCATGATGGCTGGGCGCGACTCGCCCAATCGTAGCGGTCTATCCGACATCCGGGGATTCGACGCGTTCGAGCTCCGGCTCGGCGATGTGATGCGCGGCGAACGGGCGACGCTCGGAAAGTCGCTGATCGACGTGCAGCGCGAGCTGAAGATCAAGGCCACCTACATCGCGGCGATCGAGAATGCGGACGCCGCCGCCTTCGACACGCCAGGCTTCATCGCGGGCTACGTGCGGTCGTATGCCCGCTATCTCGGGCTCGACCCGGAATGGGCGTGGGAGAAGTTCTGCCTCGAGGCGGGGTTCGAGCAGCCGCACGGGCTGTCCGCCAGGGCATCCTCGCCGCGGCCCGCCCGCAAAACCGGGCTCGAGGCGCTGGGCGATCCGAACGCCTCGTTCGTGCCGCGGGCCGAAAGCCCGTTCGCCCAGATCGAATTGCGTGCGCTCGGGTCGATCGCCGTTCTCGTGGCACTGATCGGGGCGCTGGGCTACGGGGCCTGGGCCGTGGTTCAGGAAGTGCAGAGGGTGGAACTTGCGCCGGTCGACCGCGCCCCGGGCGTCGTGGCCAGCCTCGATGGTCTGCCGCGGGCCGGCGCCGGTCCGGGGCAGCCGGCCGACGAAGCCGTCGCCGGCGTCGACCTGATCGCGCCCGCCCCGGACGCGGCCGAGGCGCTGAACCGGCTCTACCGGCCGCCCGCGCTCGACGTGCCGATCCTGATCGCGCGCGACGGCCCGATCGCGGCGGTAGAGCCCGGGTCCGTCGGCGCGCTCGCCGATGCCCGCCCGGCGGTCCCGTCCGCAACGGCGCCAGCCGGGTCGGCCGCGCCTGCCGATCCTGCCGCCGCGGCCGCCGCCGTCGCCGCGGCCGATCCCGTCGCCCCGCAGGTGGTGGCCGACGATGCGCCCGACCTGCAGCTGCTTGCCGTCCGTCCGGCCTGGGTCCGGGTGACCGCGGCCGACGGCACCGTGCTTCTGGAAAAGATCCTCGAGCCGGGCGAGCGCTGGACCATTCCAGCCACCGAGGAACCGCCGACGCTGCGCGCGGGCAATTCGGGCGCGATCTACTTCGCGGTTGCGGGGAAGACCTATGGCCCGGCTGCCCCCGGCGCGCAGGTCGTCAAGGACATCGCGCTTGGCGCCGCGGCCCTGTCGCAGACCTTTGCGCTGGCCGACCCCGCTACCGACCCCGACCTTGCGGCCGTGGCGGTCGCAGAAGCGGCAGGCGCGGCGGTCGAGGCCGTGTCGGAGTAGCGCGCGACTGCGTTGCGCCGGCCCGCCCGGGCGCTTACATCTGGGCACAGCCCCGATGCCCGAGAAGGCCCGCCCGATGTCGCTGAACCCGATCCGCCCCTGGCGCAACATCTACCGGCGCAAGTCGCGCCAGATCATGGTCGGCTCGGTGCCCGTCGGCGGCGACGCCCCGATCAGCGTCCAGACGATGACCAACACCGATACCTCGGATGTGGCCGCAACGGTCGCGCAGGTCCTGCGCTGCGCCGAGGCCGGGGCCGACATCGTCCGCGTCTCGACCCCGGACCTGTGCCGATCGTCGCCGACATCCACTTCCACTACCGCCGCGCCATCGAGGCGGCCGAGGCGGGCGCGGCCTGCCTGAGGATCAACCCCGGCAACATCGGTGATGCCGCCCGGGTGGCCGAGGTGGTGCGCGCCGCCAAGGATCACGGCTGCTCGATCCGCATCGGTGTGAATGCCGGATCGCTGGAAAAGGACCTGCTGCGAATTCAAGATCAGCTGCAAGGCCTCCGACGTGTTCCTTGCGGCGGCGGCCTACCAGAGCCTTGCCGAGGCGACCGACGCGCCCATCCACCTCGGCATCACCGAAGCCGGCGGGCTGACCTCGGGCACCGTCAAGTCGGCCATCGGGTTGGGCAACCTGCTGTGGATGGGGATCGGCGACACGATCCGCGTGAGCCTGTCGGCGGACCCGGTGGAAGAGGTGAAGGTCGGATACGAGATCCTGAAGTCCCTGGGCCTCAGGACCCGCGGCGTCCAGATCATCTCGTGCCCCTCCTGCGCGCGGCAGGGCTTCGACGTCATCAGGACGGTCGAGGCGCTGGAGAAGCGGCTCGAGCACATCAAGACGCCGATGAGCCTCAGCATCATCGGCTGCGTGGTGAACGGCCCCGGCGAGGCGCTGATGACCGACATCGGCTTCACCGGCGGCGGCAAGGACGCGGGCATGGTCTACCTGGCCGGCAAGCAGAGCCACAAGATGACGAACGACCAGATGATCGACCACATCGTGGGTCTGGTCGAGGCGCGCGCGGCCGAGATCGAGGCCACGGCGGCGGCAGCCGAGTAGGCGATCCTTCTGGCGAAGGATCGCAGGCTGGTCGTTCTGGCGAAGGACCGCGGCGCCGGACGATCTTTCGCCAGAAAGATCGTGTTCCGATCTTTCGCCAGAAAGATCGCCTAGTCGGCGCGCGCCTCGGCGATGTAGCGCGAAAGCGCCTCGGCCGGCACCTGGCCGCGCACCAGAAGCCCGGGCAGCGCAAAGCTTGGCGTGACATCGAGCCCGAAGCCGCGCCCAAGCGCGAGCGTCGCCTCGATCCTCGCGGCCATCTCGTCGCTTTCCATCCGTGCGAAGACGGTCTCGGGGTCGAGCCCGACCTCCTGCGCCAGCGCGCCCAGCGTCGCCTCGGTATAGCCGCCGCGCAGGCCGAAGAG
>JALORM010000501.1 GCA_025458985.1 Paracoccaceae bacterium
CCATCTGCGGAGAGGTGCCGGAGTGGTCGATCGGGGCGGTCTCGAAAACCGTTGACCCTTCACGGGGTCCGTGGGTTCGAATCCCACCCTCTCCGCCAGCTTCCCCCACTTTGTCCCAGGACGTCCGGGCGAGCGCGGCCACCCGGTGGCGGGCGTCAGGCCACCCGGTCAGGGGGCGGGCGGCCGTCGAAGAAGGCGGTCAGGTTCTCCATCACACGCAACCCCATCGCCTCGCGCGTCTCGCGCGTCGCCGAGCCGAGATGCGGCAGCAGCACGAGGTTGTCGGCGCCGAGAAGCTCGGGCGGGATGCTCGGCTCGCGCTCGAACACGTCCAGCCCGGCGCCGCCGATCGTGCCGAACCACAGCGCCTGGGCCAGCGCGTGCTCGTCCACCACCTCGCCCCGGGCGGTGTTGATGAGGAAGGCATCGGGGCGCATCAGGTCAAGCCGGCGGCCGTCGATCAGGTGTCGGTTGGCGCGGCCGCCCGGGCAGGCGCGCAAGCACCTCGGCCGGCACGGGGGAACGGCTGTGCACGAGGATGCGCATGCCGAAGCCGAAATGCGCCCGCTGCGCCAGGGCCTGCCCGATGCGGCCGAAGCCGACGATCCCCAGCGTCGCGCCACTGACGCGGGTGCCCATCATGTGGGTCGGCCGCCAGCCGCTCCAGCGGCCGTCGCGCAGCTCTCGCTCGCCCTCGCCCGCACGCCGCGCGACCATCAGCAGAAGCGTCATCGCGAGATCGGCGGTGCAATCGGACAGCACATCATGCCGCGGCGGCGCGCCGCCTCGGTGTCGATATGCGCGAAACCGGCGCCGTAGTTGGCCACGATCCGCGTCCGCGAAGCCGCATCGAACACGGTCGCCGGCAGGCGGTCGGTCACCGTGGGCAGAACCGCGTCGTAGCGGCCCATCGCATCGCGCAGCTCCGCCTCGGACAGCGGCGTGTCCGCATCGTTCAGGTCAAGCGCGAAGGCCTCTGCCATCCGCGCCTCGACCGCACGCGGCCAGCGCCGCGTTGCCAGAACCCGGGGTCTCGCCATCGCCGCCGCCCTCACGCGGCCCGCCTGGCCAGAACCTGCGCGATCGTCTCGCCGATGACCGAGGGGTGCTCGGCCACGGTGACGCCGGCGGCCGTCAGGATCTCGACCTTCTCCGACGCGCTTTCGCCAAAGGCCGAGATGATGGCCCCGGCATGGCCCATCTGGCGCCCCCGAGGCGCGGTCAGGCCGGCGATGTAGGCGATCACGGGCTTGGTCATGTGGTTCTGGATGTAGGCTGCCGCCTCGGCCTCCTGCGGGCCGCCGATCTCGCCGATCATGCAGACGACCTGGGTCTCGGGGTCGGCCTCGAACCGTTCGAGGATGTCGCGGAAGCTTCGTTCGAGGATGTCGCGGAAGCTTGAACCGTTGATCGGATCGCCCCCAATCCCGACCGAGGTCGACACGCCGATGCCGCGGTCCTTCAGCTGTTGGGCGGCCTCGTAGCCCAACGTCCCTGATCGGGTGACGACGCCGACGGGGCCGGACAGGTAGATGTGGCCGGGCATGATCCCCAGCATCGCCTTGCCGGGGCTGATCGTGCCGGCGCAATTGGGCCCGGTCAGCGCCATCCGCCGCTCGCGCGGGTAGCGCATCATGTAGCGCTTCACCCGGATCATGTCCTGGGCCGGAATGCCGTCGGTGATGCAGACGCAGTAGCGGATGCCGCCGTCGGCGGCTTCCATGATGCTGTCGGCCGCAAACGGCGGCGGCACGAAGACGAGGCTGGTGTCGGCGCCGGTGGCGGCCACGGCCTGCTTCATCGTGTCGAAGACCGGCACGCCCAGCACCGTCTCGCCACCCTTGCCGGGTACCACCCCTGCGACGACCTGGGTGCCGTAGTCCAGCATTTCCTTCGTGTGGAACTGCGCCATGCGGCCGGTGATGCCCTGCACGACGACGCGGCTCGATCGGTCCAGAAGGATGCTCATCACACGGCCCTCATGCCGGCCGCCTGCCTGCGGTCGTTCCGCCACGCGGTGACCGCCCGTTCGGCGGCCTCCATCAGGGTGTTGGCGCGGATGATCGGCAAGCCCGAGCGGGCGAGGATCTTCTGCCCCTCCTCGACGTTGGTGCCCGAAAGCCGCACGATCACCGGCACGTCGACGGGTTCGGCCGTCAGCGCCTGCACGACGCCCTCGGCCACCCAGTCGCAGCGGTTGATGCCCGCGAAGATGTTGACGAGGATCGCCTGCACGTTGTCATCCGACATGACCAGACGGAAGGCCCGGGCCACCCGTTCGGGCGTCGCGCCGCCGCCGATGTCGAGGAAGTTCGCAGGCTCGCCCCCGGCCAGCTTGATCGTGTCCATCGTCGCCATCGCCAGTCCGGCGCCGTTCACGATGCAGCCGATGTTGCCGGTCAGGCCGATATAGGCAAGGCCCTCGTCGGCCGCCCGGCTTTCGCGCGCGTCCTCCTGCGACCGGTCGCGCAGTTCGGCGATCTGCGGGTGGCGGAACATCGCGTTGCCGTCGAAGGTCATCTTGGCGTCGAGCGCCAGCAGCCGGTTGTCGGCGGTGATGACCAGCGGGTTGATCTCGACCATGGTCGCGTCAAGGTCGCGGAAGGCCCGGTAGCAGCCCTGCAGGGTGCGCACCATCGCCTGCGTCAGGGCGGCGGGGATGCCGAGCGCATAGGCGATCTCGCGCGCCTGGAACTGCTGCAGGCCGACCGCCGGCTCCACCGTCGAGCGCACGATCGACTGCGGCCGCGTCGCCGAGATCTCCTCGATCTCCATGCCGCCCTCGGACGAGGCGACAATCATCACCCGCTGCGACGAGCGGTCGAGAACGAGGCCCAGGTAGATCTCGCGCCCGAAATCGACCGCGCTTTCGACATAGACGCGGTAGATGCCCTTGCCCTCGGGTCCGGTCTGGTGGGTCACCAGCTTGTGGCCGAACATCGCGTTCGTCGCCTCGTAGATGTCACCAGCTTGTGGCCGAACATCGCGTTCGTCGCCTCGTAGATGTCGTGGTCGGACTTGCAGAGCCTGACCCCGCCTGCCTTGCCGCGCCCGCCGGCGTGGACCTGGGCCTTCACGATCCAGCGGTCGCCGCCCAGCTCACGCGCGCGGTAGGCCGCCTGTTCGGGGCTGTAGGCCAGCGCGCCTGCCGGCACCGCGACGCCGAACTTGGCCAGGATCTCCTTGGCCTGGTATTCGTGGATGTCCATTGCTGCCTTCCCCTCCCCCAGGTCCGGCGGACCTATTCGGCCGCGATCCGGGTGCCGTAGTGATCCTGCAGTGCGTCGCGGGCCGCATCCGCGCCGGTGCCCGCGCCCAGCTCGTCCAGCGCGGCGGCGAACCGGTCGACGATATCGGCGATCGCGGCTTCCGACAGCTGG
>JALORM010000097.1 GCA_025458985.1 Paracoccaceae bacterium
GGTCGCGCGCGGGATCAACATCGGGCTTGCCACGCGGATGTACTTCGCCGACGAGGCCGAGGCGAACGCCGCCGACCCGGTGCTGGGCCTGATCGACGGTGAGGCCCGCCGCGCCACGCTGGTCGCGGCGCATGCGCTGCGCGAAGGGCATTCGATCTACCGCTTCGAGATCCGCCTGCAAGGCCCTGGCGAGACTGTCTTCTTCGACCCCTGACGGCGTTCCGCCCTCGCGCCCCTGCCTGCCGCGAATACGGCATTGATTTTTTGCGCGCGGCAAGAAACTGTATCGACAGCGAGGCTGCGGCGGGACCCGAACGGGCCCTCCGCAATGGGAACAGAGGTGGATGGCCGAGACCCGGATCCGCAACATGGAGGAATTCGCGGCGGTCGCGGGGATCTCGCGCCCGACCGTGTCGAAGTACTTCCATGACCCTTCCAGCGTCCGCCCGACCACCCGCGCGCGGATCGAGGCGGCGCTGGAACGCTACGACTACCGGCCGAACATCTTCGCGGTGAACCAGAACCGCAAGCTGACGAAGAACGTCGGCATCGTGGTGCCCTACCTTGCCGATCCGTTCTTCGCCGAGATCGCGCGCAAGCTCGAGGAGCGCTGCATTGCCGCCGGCTTCCGCCCCACCCTGTTCAGCGCCCATGGCCGGCCAGAGCTCGAGGTCGAGATCCTAGACAGCCTGCGCTCGCTGAAGCCCGCGGGGGTCCTGCTTGCCCCCCTGGGCCGCGCCTCGGTGCGCCGCGAGGTCGAGCAGTTCTGCGCAGACGTGCCCACCGTGCTCTTCGACAGCAACATCGACGGCGTCGGTGAAGCCTTCGTGGGGTCGGACAATTTCAGCTTCGTCTCGCAGACGGTGGAGTATCTGACGCGGTCGGGCGAGGAACCCTGCTTCTTCGAGATGCGCACCCCCGCAAACCCCAACGCCAACAAGCGCCGCATCGCCTATGTGCAGATCATGGAGCGGCTGGGCCTGACGCCCCGCGTCATCAGCATCGAGGGCGAGGGCTGGGCCTTCGAGGAGATCGGCCGCCAGGGCGCGCTGCGCGTGATCGAGACCGACGGCTTTCCGACCGACACGGTGCTGTGCAGCAACGACCGCCTGGCCATCGGGCTGCTGTCGGCCTGCTACGAGAGGGGCCTGCGCGTCGGCCGGGGCGAGGGTTCGGCGCTGCGCGTGGCCTCGCACGACGACCACCCGTTCTCGCGCTTCACCTGCCCGTCGCTGACCACCGCCGCACACGACTACGATTCGGTCGCCACCCGCGCCTTCGAGACGCTGGGCGCCCTGATCGAGGCCGGCGGTCGGTTCGACCGGCGGACCGAGACGCTGTTCGCCGCGCGGCTGGTGCTGCGGGCGTCGGCCTGAGGCCGGAGGCGCCTCAGAAATTTACGCGCGAAAAATTTTCGTTGACGCAGGGAAACTTTTGCCCCTACGCTTCCTCCAGCATCCAACCAAGGGAGGAGACGGATGTACCTCAGGAACGCACTTCGTGCGGCGACCGCGCTTTCGCTGATCGCTGCGGGCGGCGCGTGGGCCGAGACGCTCACCATCGCCACCGTGAACAACGGCGACATGATCCGCATGCAGGGTCTGACCGACGATTTCACCGCCAAGACCGGCCACACCGTCGAATGGGTCACGCTGGAAGAGAACGTGCTGCGCCAGCGGGTGACGACCGACATCACCACCAAGGGCGGCCAGTTCGACATCATGACCATCGGCATGTACGAGACGCCGATCTGGGGCAAGAACGGCTGGCTCGTGCCGCTCGACGACCTCGGCGCGGACTACGACGTGGACGACATCCTGCCGGCGATGCGCGGCGGCCTGTCCTATGACGGCACGCTCTATGCCGCGCCGTTCTACGGCGAAAGCTCGATGATCATGTACCGGACCGACCTGATGGAGAAGGCCGGCCTGACCATGCCCGACGCGCCAACCTGGGACTTCGTCGCCGAAGCCGCCCGCGCGATGACCGACAAGGAGAACGAAGTCTACGGCATCTGCCTGCGCGGCAAGGCCGGCTGGGGCGAGAACATGGCCTTCCTGACCGCCATGTCGAACTCCTTCGGTGCGCGCTGGTTCGACGAGGACTGGAATGCCCAGTTCGACAGCGACGCCTGGAAGACCACGCTCACCTTCTACCTCGACCTGATGAATGACGCCGGCCCGCCCGGCGCCTCGAACAACGGCTTCAACGAAAACCTGTCGCTGTTCCAGCAGGGCAAATGCGGCATGTGGATCGACGCCACCGTGGCCGCGTCCTTCGTGACCAACCCCAACGATTCGACCGTCGCCGACAAGGTGGGCTTCGCCCTTGCCCCCGACACCGGGCTCGGCAAGCGCGGCAACTGGCTCTGGGCCTGGGCGCTGGCGATCCCGGCGGGCACGGCCAAGGCCGACGCGGCGAAGGAGTTCATCCGCTGGGCCACCTCGAAGGAGTACATCGAGCTTGTCGCCTCGAAAGAGGGCTGGGCCAACGTTCCGCCCGGCGCGCGGACCTCGCTCTACGAGAACCCGAACTACAAGGACATCCCCTTCGCGCAGATGACCCTGCAGTCGATCCTGTCCGCCGATCCGCTGGCCCCGACCGTCGATCCGGTGCCCTACGTCGGCATCCAGTTCGTCGCGATCCCGGAATTCGCGGGCATCGCGACCGAGGTCGGGCAGGAGTTCTCGGCCGCCCTTGCCGGACAGCAGACGGCAGAGCAGGCGCTTGAAAAGGCGCAGGCCCTGACCACCGACGCGATGGAGGCCGCGGGCTACTGAGCCCCGGCCCCCGTTCCCGGGGGGCGGACCTCCGTCCCCCGGGCCCCCGGCGCCCGTGCGCCGCCCTTGACCCCGCTGTCCCTGCGTGCCTGACGGCCCCCGGCCGTCGACTGAGGAGGCATTCCGATGGCCACCCGACATTCCAGGTCCGCCGCGCGCCTGATGATGGCGCCTGCCGTGATCCTGCTTCTGGGCTGGATGCTTGTGCCCCTGACGATGACGCTCTGGTTCTCGTTCCGCGAGTTCCTGCCGCTCAGGGGCGGCGACATGGGCTGGGTCGGGTTCGACAACTACGCGCGCTTCGTCACGTCGAGCGCCTTCTGGCCCAGCATCCAGACCACCCTGCTGATCGTGGGCGGGGTGCTTCTCATCACCGTCGTGCTGGGCGTTCTGCTCGCGCTTCTGCTCGATCAGCCGATGTGGGGCCAGGGCGTGGTGCGCATCCTCGTCATCGCACCCTTCTTCGTGATGCCCACGGTCTCGGCGCTTGTCTGGAAGAACATGTTCATGGACCCGGTGAACGGCCTCTTCGCGCATCTGTGGAAGGCCTTCGGCGCGACGCCGGTCGAATGGCTCAGCCAGGCGTCGATGTTCTCGATCATCCTGATCGTCGCCTGGCAGTGGCTGCCCTTTGCCACCCTGATCCTCCTGACCGCCATCCAGTCGCTCGACAGCGAACAACTGGAAGCCGCCGAGATGGACGGCGCCCCGGCACTCAAGCGGTTCTGGTTCATCATCCTGCCGCACCTCGGGCGCGCGATCACGGTCGTCATCCTGATCCAGACGATCTTCCTGCTGTCGGTCTTCGCCGAGATCTTCGTCACGACGCAGGGCTCGTTCGGGACGCGCACGCTGACCTACCTGATCTTCCAGCGGGTGCTGGAAAGCCAGAACGTCGGCCTCGGCTCGGCCGGGGGGGTCTATGCCATCATCCTCGCCAACATCGTCGCGATCTTCCTGATGAGGATCGTCGGCAAGAACCTGGACCGCTGACATGGCCCGCGCCGTAACCCCCCGCCGCAAGGCCCTGACCACCGCACTTGCCTGGGCCATCGGGTTCCTGATCTTCTTTCCGATCCTCTGGACGATCCTGACCAGCTTCAAGACCGAGGCCGAGGCGATCGCCAGCCCGCCGAAGTTCCTGTTCTTCGACTGGACGCTCGAGAACTACGGCGTCGTGCAGGACCGGTCGAACTACATGCGGTTCCTCTGGAACTCGGTCATCATCGCGGGCGGATCGACGCTTCTCGGCATCCTGGTCGCGGTACCTGCGGCCTGGTCGATGGCCTTCGTCCCCTCGCGGCGGACCAAGGACATCCTGATGTGGATGCTGTCCACCAAGATGCTGCCGGCGGTGGGCGTGCTCTACCCGATCTATCTGATCTTCATCAAGCTGGGCCTCCTCGACACCCGGATCGGCCTGATCGTCGTGCTGATGCTCATCAACCTGCCGATCATCGTCTGGATGCTCTATACCTACTTCCGCGAGATCCCCGGCGAGATCCTCGAAGCCGCGCGGATGGACGGGGCGAGCCTGCGCGACGAGATCCTCTATGTCCTGACGCCGATGGCCGTGCCCGGCATCGCCTCGACCATCCTTCTGAACTTCATCCTCGCCTGGAACGAGGCGTTCTGGACGCTGAACCTGACCGCTGCGAACGCCGGGCCGCTGACCGCCTTCATCGCCAGCTATTCCAGCCCCGAAGGGCTGTTCTTCGCCAAGCTCAGCGCGGCCTCGACCATGGCCATCGCGCCGATCCTGATCCTCGGTTGGTTCAGCCAGAAGCAACTCGTCCGCGGCCTGACCTTCGGCGCGGTGAAATAGGGAACCAGACCCATGGGCAAGATCACTCTGGAACAGGTCAGCAAGAGCTTCGGCGAGGTCCGTGTGATCCCGCCCCTGGACCTGACCATCGAGGACGGCGAGTTTGCGGTATTCGTCGGCCCCTCGGGCTGCGGGAAGTCGACGCTCCTGCGCCTGATCGCGGGGCTCGAGGACGTCACCGGCGGCACGATCCGCATCGACGGCAAGGACGCGACCGAGGTTCCGCCCGCCAAGCGCGGGCTGGCGATGGTGTTCCAGAGCTACGCGCTCTACCCGCACATGACGGTCAGGAAGAACATCGCCTTCCCGCTGCGCATGGCCAAGCTGCCGCAGGCCGAGATCGACCGCCGCGTGGCCGGCGCCGCGCAGGTCCTGAACCTGACCGACTATCTCGACCGCCGCCCCGGCCAGCTGTCGGGCGGCCAGCGCCAGCGCGTCGCCATCGGGCGGGCCATCGTGCGCGAACCGGCCGCGTTCCTTTTCGACGAGCCGCTGTCGAACCTCGACGCGGCGCTGCGCGTGGGGATGCGGCTCGAGATTTCCGAACTGCACAAGCGGCTCAAGACCACGATGATCTACGTCACCCACGACCAGGTCGAGGCGATGACCATGGCCGACAAGATCGTGGTCCTGCGCGCGGGCCACATCGAACAGGTGGGCAGTCCGCTGGACCTCTACCGCAGCCCGCGCAACCTGTTCGTCGCGGGCTTCATCGGCTCCCCCCGGATGAACTTCATCGAAGGGCCCGAGGCCGCGAGGCACGGTGCCCGTACCATTGGCATCCGGCCCGAACACATCGCGGTGTCGGCGGACGAGGGGCCCTGGTCGGGGGTGGTGGGCGTATCCGAACACCTGGGCTCGGACACCTTCTTCCACATCCACGACACCGGCCTTGCCGAGACGATCACGGTCCGGGCAGGCGGGGAAGTGGGCTTCAACCACGGAGACCGGGTACGCCTCACCCCGCGCGAGGACCAGGTCCACCGCTTCGACGAAAAGGGCCTGAGGATCGCATGAGACGGCTTGAGGGAAAGGGCGCGCTGATCACCGGCGCGGCACGCGGCATCGGACTTGCCTTCGCCGAGGCCTATATGCGCGAGGGCGCGCGCGTCGCCATCGCCGACATCGACATCGCCCGGGCGCGCGAGGCCGCCCGGCAGATCGGCGCGGTCGCCATCGAGATGGACGTGACGCGGCAGGACAGCATCGATGCCGCGGTGGCCGAGGCCGCAGGCGCGTTGGGACAGATCGACATCCTGATCAACAACGCCGCGATCTTCACCGCCGCGCCCATCGTCGAGATCGCGCGGTCCGACTACGACCGCGTCTTCGCGATCAACGTCGCGGGCACGCTCTTCACGATGCAGGCGGTCGCGCGCCACATGATCGACCGCGGCATCCGGGGCAAGATCATCAACATGGCCAGCCAGGCCGGCCGGAGGGGCGAGGCGCTCGTCGCCGTCTACTGCGCCACCAAGGCCGCGGTCATCAGCCTGACGCAGTCTGCGGGCCTCAACCTCATCGCCCACGGCATCAACGTCAACGCCATCGCCCCCGGCGTGGTCGACGGCGAACACTGGGACGGCGTCGATGCCTTCTTCGCGAAGTACGAGGGCAAGGCGCCCGGCCAGAAGAAGAGGGAGGTGGGCGCCGCGGTGCCCTACGGCCGCATGGGCACGGCCGCCGACCTGACGGGCATGGCCGTCTTCCTCGCCTCGCCCGAGGCCGACTACATCGTGGCGCAGACCTACAACGTCGACGGCGGCAACTGGATGAGCTGATGGACCTGCCCGGAACCGCCCCCATGAAGCTGAGCGACGCCACCCTTCCCCGCCTGCCCGACGGCATCGCGCGGCCCCGCTACGACCGCAGCCGCCTGAGCCCCGGCATCGTGCATATCGGGCTCGGCAACTTCCACCGCGCGCACCAGGCCTGGTACCTGCACCGCCTGATGCAGCAGGGCCGCGCCCAGGACTGGGCGATCCTCGGCGCAGGCGTGCGGCCCTACGACGCGGCGATGCGCGAACGGCTTCTGGCGCAGGACTGCCTGACCACGCTGATCGAGCTTGCGCC
>JALORM010000098.1 GCA_025458985.1 Paracoccaceae bacterium
CGGGCCGGAAGGTCAGGCCCACGCGGCTTCCCGACGGGGCGGGGCGGTCCTCGCGCGCCTCGACGACGATCCGCTCTCCGCTGTCGGCGGTCAGGTAGACGTAGCTCACCCCGCCCAGCGCCTCGGTCAGTTCCACCCGGTGGGTGTGGCCGTTCAGGTCCAGCGCCAGATGCTGGGGCCTCACCCCCAGCGTCACCTGAGCCCCCGCGGCGGGCAGCGCAACCGGCACGGCCACCGGCGCGGCCGCAAACCCCGGCGCCCTGACCGCGCCGCCCTCGACGGTGCCGGTCACGAAATTCATCGCGGGGCTGCCGATGAAGCCCGCCACGAAGCGGTTGGCGGGATCGTGGTACAGATCGAGCGGCGCGCCCACCTGCTCCACCCGGCCCGCGCGCAGCACGACGATCTTGTCGGCCAGCGTCATCGCCTCGACCTGGTCGTGGGTGACGTAGATCATCGTCGCGCCGATCTCCTTGTGGAGCCGCGCGATCTCGACCCGCATCTCGACCCGGAGCTCGGCATCGAGGTTCGACAAGGGCTCGTCGAACAGGAACACCTCCGGCCCCCGCACGATGGCGCGCCCGATGGCGACGCGCTGGCGCTGCCCGCCCGACAGCGCCTTCGGCTTGCGGTCCAGCAGCGCCTCAAGCCGCAGGATGCGCGCGGCCTCGTCCACCTTGGCCTTGATCCCGGCCTTGGGATGCCCGTTCATCTTCAGGCCGAAGCCCATGTTCTCGGCCACCGTCATGTGCGGGTAGAGCGCATAGGTCTGGAACACCATCGCCACCCCCCGCTCCGAAGGATCGACCCGTGTCACCTCGCGCCCGCCGATGCGGATCGCGCCCGAGGTCGTCTCCTCCAGCCCCGCCACCATGCGCAGAAGCGTCGACTTCCCGCAGCCCGAGGGGCCGACGAACACGCAGAACTCTCCGTCGGCGATGTCGAGGTCGACCCCGTGGATCACCGCCACGTCGCCGAACCGCTTGACCACGTTCTGAAGCGTCACGCCCGACATATCATTCCCCCGCCTGTCTGATACCTTCCGGAAAACGCCAGGCGCCGGCCTCGGCCGCGATCGCCCCCGCCGCGGCCCGGATCCGCGGCACCAGCCCCTCAAGCGCGGTCAGGCTGGTGCGCCCGGTCGTGCCGGTCACGCTGACCGCGCCCAGCACCGCGCCGCCGGCCGACAGGATCGGCAGCGCCACGCAGATGATGCCGGGCTCGTGCTCCTCGCGGTCGAAGGCGAAGCCGCGGGCGCGGATCGCCTCCAGCTCGGCCCTCAGCGCGGCCTCGTCGGCCAGCGTGCCGGGCGTGAACCGGTGGAACGACTGCTGCGACACGGCCCGGTCCAGTTCGGCCGGCGACAGGAACGCCAGCATCGCCTTGCCGACGCCGGTGCAATAGGCCGGGCCGACCTTGCCCGCCTGCGAATACATCTCGACCGGCTCGCGCGCAGAGCGCTTGTCGACGTAGAGGACCTGCGCATGGTCCAGCTGCGCGAGGTGCACGGTCTGGCCGACGTCGCGCGCCAGCGCATCGACATGCGGCCGCGCGATCGGCGCCAGCGACGACTGCCGCCAGGCGGCATGGGCCAGCCGAACCAGCCGCACGCCCAGCGCATAGGTGCCGCTGTCGCCGTCATGGGCCAGCATGCCCTGGCTGCTCAGCGTCTGAAGCAGCCGGTAGAGCGTCGCCTTGGGATAGGGGCTGTCGGCCAGCAGCTCGGAAAACCGGACCGGCCGGCCGGCGGCCGCCACCCGGTCGAGCACCTCGAGCGCCTTGCCAACGGTGCCGTCGCCCTCGCCTGAGGCCATGCGTCCCCTCCCCGTACCCGGTCGCCCGTCTGCCGCGCGCGTCCCGGGAACCTCCCTAGGAATGTGTTGACAAGCATAGGCGAGTCGCCGTTATGATTTCAATATACAAAACCGAGTTTCGAATAATGAAACTCACATAGTGGAACAGACCCAAGGGAGGATCTCATGTTCCAGACCAGCCGGCGCGCCGCCCTGGCGCTTACCGTGGCCATGCTCGCGGCCACCTCGGCGCAGGCGCAGCAGCGCGTCCTGCGCTACTACGCCGATTTCGACCCCGCGCCGCTCGCCGCGTTCGAGGCCGCTATCGCCGAGTTCGAGGCCGCGAACCCCGACATCGACGTGCAGCTGCAGAACTTCGACCATGAAGGCTACAAGACGGCGATCCGCAACTTCCTGACCGCGGACGCCCCCGACCTCGCCAACTGGTACGCCGGCAACCGGATGCTGCCCTTCGTGGAATCCGGGCAGTTCATGGACGTCACGGACGTCTGGGAGGCGAACGGCCTGAACGAGTCGCTGGCCTCGGCCGCGGCGTCGATGGAGATCGACGGCAAGAAGTGGGGCGTGCCCTACACCTATTACCAGTGGGGCATCTACTACAACAAATCGGTCTACGATCAGGTCGGCGCGACCGTCCCCGCGACCTGGGACGAATTCGTGGCGAACTGCGAAAAGTTTGCCGCCGCCGGCATCGACTGCATCACCACCGGCACCAAGGCGCTCTGGCCCGGGGCGGGGATCTTCGACTACCTGAACCTGCGCACCAACGGCTACGAACACCACATGCAGCTGACCGGCGGCGAGATTCCGTGGACCGACGACACCGTCCGCGCGACCTTCGCCGAATGGGCCAAGGTCCAGCCCTACATCACGGCGAACCACGCCGCGATCGACTGGCAGGATGCCGCCGCGCTTCTGGTGCAGGGCAAGGCCGCGAACTACGTGATGGGCAACTTCGCCGTCGCCGTCTTCAAGGAAGGCGGCATGACGGACGAGACGCTGGGCTTCATGCCGTTCCCGACGATCAACCCTGACGTGCCGCGCGCCGAAGAGGCGCCGACCGACACGATCCATATCCCGGCCGGGGCCACGAACGTCGACGACGCCAAGAAGTTCCTGGCCTTCATCGCCACCGCCGATGTCCAGACCAAGCTGAACGAGGCGCTGGGCCAGCTGCCGATCAACAAGGACTCGACCGTCGGCGACGACCCGTTCATCAAGGCGGGCTTCGAGCTGCTGTCGACCACCCCGGGCGGCATCGCGCAGTTCTTCGACCGCGACGCGCCGGCCGAGATGGCCAAGATCGGGATGGAGGGCTTCCAGCAGTTCATGGTCCAGCCCGACCAGCTCGACGCGATCCTCGAGCGGCTGGAGCAGGCGCGCCAGCGTATCTACCAGTGATCCTCCCCGGGGGTGGCGCTTCGGCGCCGCCCCCACCGTTGCCGGCCGCCGCCCGCCGCCAAGGAAAGCCCGCGCCGATGTCTGCCGCCCTCGCCACCATCCTCTGGATCGCCTCCGGCATCGCGCTGAAGCTGGCGCTTCTGGCCCAGAACCGCGAGTACCGGCGCGACTACGGCCGCTGGCTCGGCTTCACCCCCCAGGCGCGGCTGATCCGCAAGTGGCCGGGGCGCGAGCTCGGCTGGTTCGCGGCCTTCCTGGGCCTCGCGCCGCTCTTCTACTCGATGGTGCGCCCGTGACCCGGGCCGCCCTTCCCAACGCCCGCGCCGAGGCGCCGCCCCGGTCGTGGTGGCGCGCCAACCAGCAGCGGCTGACGCCCTGGCTGTTCCTGGCCCCGGGCCTCTTCATGTTCGGCCTCTACGTGATCTGGCCCATCGCCGACAGCTTCTGGCTGTCGTTCTTCGACTGGGACGGGCTGGGCGAAAAGCGCTGGATCGGCTGGGGCAACTACCAGGAACTGCGCACCGATCCGGCCTTCTACACCTCGCTGAAGAACAACGTGATCTGGCTTGCCCTATACCTGCTGGCGGTCCCGGCCGGGCTGATGATCGCGATCTTCCTCAACCAGACGGTCTTCGGCATCCGGCTCTACAAGTCGCTGTTCTTCTTTCCCTTCGTCATCAGCCAGGTCGTCGTCGGGCTGATGTTCTCGTGGTTCTACGCGCCGAACTTCGGGCTGTTCTACCAGCTGATCGAGTGGATCACCGGCCGCGGCGTCGCGGTGCTCGCTGACCCTGATCTGGTCACCTACGGCATCATCGCCGCGGGCCTCTGGCCGCAGATCGCCTATGTCATGATCCTCTACCTGACCGGCCTCAACAACGTCTCGCCCGACCAGGTCGAGGCCGCGCGGCTCGACGGGGCGCGGGGCTGGCGGATGCTGTGGTACGTGATCCTGCCGCAGCTCAGGCCCGCCACCTTCATCGCGGTCGTCGTGACCGTGATCGGCGCGCTGCGCAGCTTCGATCTGGTCAGCATCATGACCGACGGCGGGCCCTTCGGCTCGTCCCGCGTGCTCAGCTTCTACATGTTCGAACAGGCGCTGTCCGAATACGGCTTCCGCATGGGCTATGGCGCGGCCATCGCGGTGGTGCTGTTCCTGATCATGATGGTCTTCATCAGCGGCTTCATCTGGAAGATGGTCCGCGACGAGCGCGAGGGGTACTGAAGATGTTTCCCCGCCCCGTCCAGCAACGCGGCCCCGGCGCCGTCGCCACCTACCAGGTCCTGCTGCCGATCGCGCTCGTCCTGTGGCTGCTGCCGCTTCTCGGCGTCGCGCTGACCTCGGTCCGGCCGGCCTCGGACCTCGCCTCGGGCAACTACTTCGGCTGGCCCTCTGCCTTCGCCATCGAGAACTACGCCGCGGTGTTCCAGAACTCGCCCATCGGGCGCTACATGCTGAACTCGCTGATCGTCACGGTGCCGACGGTGCTGGGCGCGGTGGCGCTGTCCTGCCTGACGGGCTTTGCGCTTGGCGTCTACCGGTTCCGGTCGAACCTCCTGATCTTCTTCATGTTCGTCGCGGGCAACTTCGTGCCATTCCAGATCCTGATGGTTCCGGTCCGCGACATGAGCGTGCAGCTCGGGCTCTACAACTCCTATCAGGGCCTGATCCTCTTCCACATCGCCTTCCAGACCGGGTTCTGCACCCTCTTCATGCGCAACTTCATCCGCGCGCTCCCGCGCGAGCTGATCGAGGCCGCCCGCGTCGAGGGCGTGGCCGAATGGCGCATCTTCTGGTTCATCGTGCTGCCGCTGATGCGGCCCGCGATCGCGGCGCTCAGCGTCCTGATCTTCACCTTCATCTGGAACGACTACTTCTGGGCCACCGTGCTGACGACTTCGGCCGCGACGCAGACGGTCACCGCGGGCCTCTACTCGCTGAACGGCCAGTGGATCGCCCAGTGGCATCTGGTGTCCGCGGGCTCGATCCTGGCCGCGCTGCCGCCGGTCATCATGTTCTTCGCGATGCAGAAGCACTTCATCGCGGGCCTGACGCTCGGGGCAGTGAAGTGAGCATGTTGCTGCAGCCCCCACCGGCGCCCGCAGCGTACGAAAGCGACTTGCCGGTGGCAAGTCGCGTGCGCCGCATCGGCGGAGCGCAAGCGGAGCCGATCCCGGCCTCCCCGTCCCGCGCAACGGAGGGGTGCGGCGTCCGCCAGGGCGTCGCTTGCGACGCCCGCCCGGGGGCGGACGTCGCAGCCCGGCGGACTTGGGTCCGCCGTGCGCGTATGCGTGACGCCCTGCGCTGGCCGACACGCGATGGCGTGTCGGCAGCAGACCTCGGGAAGAACAGATGACCAGGATCGCCTTCATCGGCGCGGGCTCCACGATCTTCATGAAGAACATCGTGGGCGACGTGCTCCACCACCCGGCGCTCGCCGACGCCTCCATCGCGCTGATGGACATCGACCCAAGGCGGCTGGCCGACTCCGAACTCGTGGCGCGCAAGATGGTCGCCTCGCTCGGCGCCCCAGCCCGGGTCGAGACCACGCAGGACCGCGCCCGCGCGCTCGACGGCGCCGACTTCGTCGTCGTCGCCTTCCAGATCGGCGGCTACAAGCCCTGCACGGTCACCGACTTCGAGGTGCCGAAGCGCTACGGCCTGCGTCAGACCATCGCCGACACCCTTGGCGTCGGCGGCATCATGCGGGGCCTCCGCACTGTCCCGCACCTCTGGGCGCTGGCCGAGGACATGGCCCGCCTCTGCCCCGACGCGCTGATGCTGCAATACGTCAACCCAATGGCGATCAACACCTGGGCGCTGACCGCGCGCTTCCCGCGCCTCAGGCAAGTCGGCCTCTGCCACTCGGTTCAGGGCACGGCCGAGGAACTGGCCCGCGACCTCGGGCTAGACCCCGCGCGCCTGCGCTACCGCGCGGGCGGCATCAACCACATGGCCTTCTACACGAAGTTCGAGGACGACACCGGCCGCGACCTCTACCCCCTCCTTCGCCAGGGCTACGCCGAAGGCCGCTTCCCCAGCCGCACCGGCGCCAATGCCCGCTGCCCCAACCGCGTGCGCTACGAGGTGATGAAGCACTTCGGCCATTTCGTCACCGAAAGCTCGGAACACTTCGCCGAGTACGTCCCCTGGTTCCTTAAATCCCACCGCCCCGATCTGGTCGAAACCTTCGGCATCCCGCTCGACGAATACCCCACCCGCTGCGAGGAACAGATCGCCGATTGGGAGGCGCAGAGGGACCGCCTGACGACTGCGGACCGCATAGAGGTGCGCAAGTCCCACGAATACGCCGCCACGATCATGAACGCGGTCGCCACCGACACTCCGGCCGTGATCTACGGCAACGTCGCGAACCACGGCCTGATCCCGGCCCTGCCGCAGGGCTGCGCGGTCGAAGTGCCGTGCCTCGTCGACGCGAACGGCGTCCAGCC
>JALORM010000099.1 GCA_025458985.1 Paracoccaceae bacterium
GATCGCGAATATCCCCGCTTTGTCGCGGAATGTGTTCGAAGGTTCACGCCCTGTGACAAGGCAGCCGGATACTGCGTGGAAAAGACACTCTTCGGTGTTTGAGTTCGCGCCTCCGGACTGCGTACGATCATGGGGAATTCAGTCGCAATAGCGGATGGCACGAAATGAATCTCGTCATGCAGAATGCGGAATTCCGGCATCGTGAGGTTCCCCTCGCGCCCGGCCGGCCGATGGCGGCCCGTTTCCAGGGCATCAGCAAGGAATACCGGCTGGACAGCGTGGCCGTGAAGGCGTTGTCGGGCGTGTCCTGCACGATCGAGCGCGGGACCACGACCTTCGTGACCGGACCTTCGGGCAGCGGCAAGTCCACCTTCCTGAACATCCTGGGCCTGATCGACCGACCGACGGCCGGACAGCTTTACCTGCTGGGGCAGAACGTCACCGACCTGAGCGATGCAGAGGCCGCGGATTTCCGGTCGCGGCGCATCGGCTTCATCTTCCAGTCTTTCAACCTCATCCCCGTCCTGTCGGTGCGCGAGAACGTGGAACTGCCCCTGCTGCGCCAGCGGCTTTCGGCTGCTGCACGCCGCGACAAGGCGGATGCCTACCTGCGCGCGGTCGGTCTGGCATCGTTCGCCGACCGGCGTCCGGGCGAAATCTCGGGCGGCCAGCGGCAACGGGTGGCGATCGCCCGGGCCCTGGTGACCGAGCCCGACCTGATCGTGGCGGACGAACCGACCGCCAATCTGGACAGCAAGACCTCGCGCGAGATCATCGCGCTTCTCGATCGGATGAAGGCGGAATTCAAGACAACCGTCGTGATCTGCACCCACGAGACGAATCTCATCACGCCTGACAGCGCAGTCATCGAAATCGTCGATGGCGAAATCACAGCCGGAGCGCAGAAATGATCTGGAAAATCGCCTTCCGAAATCTCGTGAAGAACGCGCGGCGTTCGGTCACGACCGCCCTGGCAATCGGTGTGGGCGGTGTCGCTGCGCTGCTGCTTGGCGGGTTCGTCACCTCGATCTGGTTCGGGGTGCAGACCTCGATCATCCAGGAGCAGGGCAACCTCCAGGTCTACCGCGAGGGCTACCTCGAATACGGTGCGGCGAACCCCGAGGACTACACCATCCTCGACTGGACGGCCGCGGCCGAGGCCATCCTGTCGGACCCCGGCCTGGCCGAAGAGATCACGGTGCTGACGCCTCGGATCGACCTGGTGGGCATCGCGGGCAATGCGCAGACCGGCAACTCGCAGACCTTCGTCGGGCGCGGCATCGTCCCGCAGGACATCGACCGCATGCGGCAGTGGGACGGCTGGCACATCGGTGACGCCGCCCCGGCCACCGGGCTTGCCGGTGCGGGTCCCGACAGCGTGATCGTCGGGATCGGCATGGCCCGCCTTCTGGGCGTGTGCGAGGCGCTGGCGGTCGAAGGCTGCACCGATCGCCCGGTCCCGGCAGCGGATGCCGACGCGGGCGGCGAGGGGGCGGACTACGCCGACCTCGTGGCGGGCGATGCCGAACTTGCCGCCATCGCCGAAGGCGGCCCGGGCAAGCCTGTGCTGAACCTGATGGCCGCCACCTCGGACGGCGTGCCGAACATCGTCCGTGCCACCATCGACGCGGCCCAGCCGCAATCGGTCCGCGCACTCGACAACGCCTTCGTGATGATGTCCTTCGACGAGGCCCAGCGGCTGCTCTATGGCGACCGGCCCGAGGCGACGGCCCTCATGATCCAGGTTGCCGACCCCGACCGGGCGGACGCCGTCAAGGCCCGCATCCAGGAGGTGCTGGACACCGCCGGGCTTGGCCTCGTGGCCTACCACTTCACCGAGGTCGACCCGACCTTCGGGCGCATCTTCGGGATGTTCGGCTTCATCTTCGTGGTGGTCTCGACCGTCCTTGCGATCGTGATCGTCTTCACCATCGTCAACACCGTCTCGATGAACATCGTCGAACGCGTGAAGGAAATCGGCACGATCCGCGCCATCGGCTTCCGCAGAAGCTTCGTGCGGCGCATGTTCCTGGCCGAAAGCGCACTGACGGGCCTCTTCGGCGCAGCGATCGCCGTAAGTCTGGCCGCCGGGCTGGCTGCCTTCGTCAACGCCGCTGCCGTGCAGTGGACGCCGCCGTCGAACGCCACTCCGCTGACCGTGCGCCTGATGGTGCTGGAAAACCCGCTTCTGGCCGGATCGGTCGCGCTGGCGCTGACCCTGATCGCGGTGGTCGCGTCGATCCTGCCCACCTTCCGTGCCTCGCGGCTGAACATCGTCGAAAGCCTGCAACGGGCCTGAGCCCACCCTCCGACCGAAGACCAGAAAGGAGAATGTCATGACCACCCTTCTCAACCGGCGCGAAGTCTCGAAGATGGTGCTCGGACTTGCCGCGGGTGCCGGGGCCTTCGGGCTCGCCCTGCCGGGCCAGGCGGCAATGGACGCCGCAGGACTGCTGCGCCAGGCCGATGCGATCCGCAACCCGCAGAGCTCGTTCGTGGTCGATGTCGACCTCAAGAACTACGAGGGCCGCGCACTGACCGGACAAACGAAGGTCAGGACGCATTCGCGGGTCGCCGGTGGCCAGTTCCAGACCATCGTCTACATCACCGACCCTGCGGCCGACCGCGGCAAGATCCTTCTGCGCAACGGCAACAACCTGTGGCTCTACGACCCGGCCTCGCGCAGCTCGGTGCGGATCTCGGCCCGCCAGCGGCTGCTGGGCAACGCGTCGAACGGCGATGTCGTCAGCTCGAACCTGGTCGGCGACTACGCGCCCGAGATGCAGGGCGCCGAGACCATCGCCGACGGCGACCGGCGCAATCGCGACTGCCACAAGCTGTACCTGACCTCGCGCGACCGGTCCACGCCCTACAGCGCGGTCGAGTTCTGGGTCGACGCCGCGAACGCCCGCCCCGTGAAGGCCAAGTTCTACACGGGCAGCGGATCGCTCATCAAGGTCGCCTGGTACCGCAACTACGGCAACCAGATGGGCGCGCAGCGGCCGACCGAAGTGGTCATTGCCGACGGGTTCGACCCGAACAAGGTCACCGTCATGTCGATGAGCGGCTACAGCGGCCGCGATCTGCCGGCCTCCTGGTTCACCAAGGAATGGCTCCCCCGGTTCACCTTGTGAGTGCATGACGATGGACCCCAGACCCGCCCTTCTGGCCGTGACCGCCGCGCTCGGCTCTGCCGCGCCGACGATCTGCCTGGCCGACGACTTCGATCTTCCGCCGCTGGTCGGTGGGGCGGCCGTCGCGGAGGTTCCGCTGGACGTGCCGGTGGAGGGTCTGGCCGAGGGCGACACCGACGACCTTCCCGCCGAGCCTGCGGCGGGAAGGCTGGGCAACACGACGCTGTCGTTCGAGCTGCGCGGGGTGCAGACCAAGGGCCTCGACGGCAGCAGCACTGCCGCCCTCCGCGCCTCGGCCCACTGGTTCGGCCGCGTCTCGCCGGCCGAGGACGTCGACCTCGTCTTCAACCTGCGGGCGCGTGCCGCGAAGATCGAGGGCGACGCATTCAGCGTCGAGGACAACGTCCGGGTCGATGTGCAGGAGCTGGCGCTGTCCTGGCGGCTATCGCCGGCGGTGACGGTCGATCTGGGCCGTCTGAACATCCGCAACGGCGTGGCGCAGGGGTTCAACCCGACGGACTGGTTCAAGGCCGACAGCCTTGTGGTGACCGACAGCCAGGACCCGGGCGACCGGCGGCGGGAGCGGCTGGGGACGCTGGTCGTCGGCGGTACGCTGACCTGGGGCAGCACGCTGATCCAGGCCGGCTATCGGCCGGAGGTCGACGCCGATCCCGGCTCGTTCCTGTCGGACATGGATGTGGTGGGGCTGGGGCTCGACCGGACCAACCCGTCGGACGCCTTCTACCTGAAGGTCACTCCCGACCTTGGCGGCAACCTGTCGCTGACCGGTAACGTTCTGGTCGAGGACGGACGCCTGGGTGCGGGACTGGAGCTTTCGGCCGCCGTTGGCCAAAGCCTGGTCGTCTATGGCGAGGCCTTCGTGCAGGACCGCCGCCCGATCGCCGCCCTGGCGCTTTCGGACGGTGCCGGCAGTGCCGGCTTCCGCGACGGGGTGGGCGCCGGCGACGGCTTCGACTGGCTCCCGCAGGTGGCCATTGGTGCCTCGTGGTCGCTGCCCGCCGCGCTCGTCGGCCAGCAGGACGTGTCGCTGGCGCTGGAGTATCACTACAACGGCGCGGGCCTTTCGGGCGCCCAGATCGACACGCTCGCCGCCGCTGCCGGCGCGGATCTCGGCGCGGCCGGGGCGATTCGCGGCTTCGCGGCGCGCGAGCAGGAGCCCCTTGCGCGCGAGCAGGTTTTCGCCCGTTTCGCGTGGAACGATTTCATGGGGGATGCAGACCTTGCCGCGTTCGGCTTCTATGTGCCGCACGATGGCAGCGGCCTTGCGCAGATTTCGGTCGGCGTGCCCCTGAACGACAACGCCGAGCTGAGCCTGAGGGCCTTCTCGACCTTCGGTGGACGGAGCACGATCTATGGCGCCAATCCCACCGAGGCCACCGCCCAGATCGCCCTCATATACACTTTCTGAGTGTATCAATATGGGGTAGTGCAACCCTAGAGGGTGCCAGCGGCAGGGGAAGCGGGGAATTGAGGGGTCACAGAGTTTGAAAGTCCTGATGATCGACGACGACACAGAGCTCGCGGAAGTGCTCAAGCCAGTCCTGAAGGAATACGGCATCGATCTTGCCAGCGCCGAGTCGCCCGACGAGGGGTTCGCGATGCTGCGCGACGAGGTGCCCGACGTGGTGCTCCTGGACATGATGCTGCCGGGAATGGACGGGCTGTCCGTCTGTCACGCGATCCGGCTTTCCGAGGGACCGGTGCGCGACGTGCCCATCGTCGTGCTTTCGGCGCGGGCAGGTCTGACCGACCGGGTGGTGGGTCTTGAAAGCGGCGTGGACGACTACATCGCCAAGCCGGTCGAGCCGCGCGAGCTTGTCGCCCGGCTGCGCGCCGTCAGCCGCTCGCTGAGCCCGGCGGTGCCTTCCGCCGGCCGGGCCGCCGCTGCCATCACGCCGCCTGCCCCACAGGTGCTCGACCTGGACGAGGCGCGGCTCGAAGCCACGTTCGCGGGCGTACGCGTCCAGCTGACCGACCTCGAGATGCAGGTCCTCGTGGCGCTGAAGTCCGCAGGCGGGGCGGTGCTGAGCCGCGCCGAGATCCTCGACCGCATCCGCCATTCGCCGCAGAGCGACCCGACCGGGATCGACACGGTCATCTTCCGGGTCCGGCAGAAGTTCCGCAACGGAGGCGTCACCGGCGACTTCATCGAGACTGTCCGCGGCGCCGGCTACAGCATTCGCGAAGGCGGCTCACGATGATGGCGCCGCGCAACGCCTTGTTGACGTGGCTGCGGTCGCGATCCGTGTTCAGCATCCTGCTGATCACCACGGTCCTGTCGACCTTCGCGCTGAGCTTCGTCCTGATCCTGGCGCTTCAGCGCATCGCCGACGAGCATCCGCGCCGGTACCTGGCCAAGGAGTTGTTCAACGCCGTTGTGGAACAGAGCCGTACAGACGGCACCGCCGGCCCCGGCATAACACTCATCGACATGACGATCGAAGAGGCCCAGAACTCGGAATACGCGGCCCTCTACGAGGCGGCGGTGCGTGATCCCGACGGGATCGCGATGATCCGCAAGGACAACTACTACGCCGCAGGCAGCCTGCATGACGGGATGTTCACCGTCCTGCCGCAATACGGCGACGCGATCTCGACCTTCGCGCTGTTTCTTGTCAGCGTGGTGATCCTGTCGATCATCGGGGTGGTGGCGCTGATCTACGTGCTCATGCGCCTGCTGACCCGGCCGTTCACCGCCTTGGCCGACGGCATCCGCCGCGTCGAAGAGGGCGATCTGAACTACCAGATTCCCCTGTCGGGCACCTTCGGCGAGTTCCGCAACTTCGTCATGGGCTTCAACGGCATGGTGGCCGAGCTCCAGCGGATCCACGAGGCGCGGCGGCACATGCTGCTGGCGCTTCCGCACGAGATCCTGACGCCGCTGTCGCGGCTGAAGGTGCGCAAGGAACTGGTGAAGGATCCCGAACTTGCGATGAAGATCGGCAAGGACATCTCGGTGGTCGAGGAAATCCTCTCGTCGATCCTGGCCGCCGAGCGCAGGCAGTCGAACGAGGACGCGACCGAACTGGTCCAGATCGTCCCCTATGCGCGCGCGCAGATGGCCGAACAGATCGACGACGGCTATCCGATCGCCGTCATCAACGAGACCGGCCACGAGGTCGCGTTCTTCGACCCGTTCATGGTCAGCGTGCTTCTGAAAAACTTCGTGTCGAACGCGGTGCGCTACGGCAACGGCAAGCCCATCGTCGTCCGCTTCTGGACCGAGAGCCCGACGTCAAGCGACCTGATGCTGTCGGTCGAGGACAACGGCATCGGCATCGCCGAGAACCAGATCCCGTTCCTGACCGAGCCGTTCTGGCGGGTCGATGAATCCCGCGGACGGGCGTCGGGCGGATACGGGCTTGGCCTCTACCTCTGCCGGACCATCGCAGAGGGCCTCGGCGGGCGCATCGACATCGAAAGCGAACTGGGGGTCGGAACCACGATCTCGGTCTCCATTCCCAATGCGATCTGCGAAACAGTCGATCTGCGAAACAGTAAGGGAAATGGCACAATGAACAATCCACTGCTGACCGAAACGCAGTTTCTCGACTTCAATTCCGCTGAAGTTGCCGAATTCGTGGCAAAGAACGCAGGTGCCGGCGACCAGAAGGATCGCGCCGTGAGGCTGTTCTATGCCGTCCGTGACCGGATACATTACGAGATCTACAATGCCGATCTGTCGGCCTCCGGAATGCGGGCAAGCGCGATCCTGTCCAGAGGATCCGGCCTTTGCATCCACAAG
>JALORM010000100.1 GCA_025458985.1 Paracoccaceae bacterium
ATAGAAGCGCGAGAGCTGCCCGGTCATCTGGGTCGCCCGCATGTACTCCGGCGTCCCGAAGGCGGGCGCGCCGGTCTTCATGTCGACGTTCGAGGTGAAAGTGCCGATCGCCACCGGGCAGCCGGGTCGGATGTACTGAAGAAGCGCGATCGCCGACAGCGCCTCGGCGATGCTGAGCGTCACCGCCCCCGCCATCGTTACCGGCGCCATGGCGCCCGCGAGGGTAAAGGGCGTGACGATCACCGGCTGGCCCCGCCGGGCGAGCCGCATGGCCCCGTCGAGCATCGGGAAGTCGTGCTTGAGCGGCGAGACCGAGTTGATGTTGGTGTACATCCGCGGTGTCGCATCGAAGTCCTCGTGGCTGAGGCCGCCCGCGATGCGCACCATTTCCATCACGTCCTCGACCCGCTCGGTGCCCAGCGAATAGGCGTGGCAGACCTTGTCGGTCAGGACGAGCTTTTCATACAGGCAGTCGAGGTGCCGCACGCTCGGGTGGATGTCGACCGGCTCGACCGGATAGCCGCCCGCGACGTGGATGCAGTTGAAGTACTGCGTGAGCTTCATGAACTCGCGGAAGGTCTCGAAGTCGCCCGGCCGCTTGCCTCGCGCGAGGTCCCAGGCATTGGGCGGCGACGAGACGTTCACGAAGACCATGTGCTTGCCGCCGATCACGATCTCGCGGTCGGGGTTGCGGGGCGTGATGGTGAACGAGGCCGGCGCGCGGCGCACCATCTCCATCACGAAGTCCTCGTCCATGCGGACATTGGCGCCGTCGACGCGGCAGCCGGCCGCCTTCAGGATCGCGCAGGCCTCGGGGTTCAGCATCTCGATGCCGAGGTCCGACAGGATCCGCATCGCCCCCTTGTGAATGGCCCGCACGCCCTCCTCGTCCAGCGGCTCGGTCGGGCGGTCGGGGTTCACCGGCAGCCGCCAGGTCATCTGATCGATCGCGGCCTTGCCGGCGCGGTCGGCATGGCCGGCCCGGCCGCCCGCCCGGCGGCGGCGGGCGGGATCGGGGCTGCGGGCGGCGTCGAGGGGGGCGGCGTCGGTCATCGGGGCCTCGCGGGGAGTGGTCCGGCGCCTAGATGACAGGCCACGGCCGCGTCCCGGTGGGCCGTTAGCGACGCAGGAAGTCGCTTTCGGGGATCAGCCCACCGATTCCGCCGCGCCGACCCGGTCGAGCCAGGCCGGCAGGTGGCCAATGTCGGGAAGCACAGCCTCGGCCAGCGGCGCGAGGTCCTCATGAAGCGCCAGCCCGCTCAGCACCGCGACCGGGCGCATGCCCGCGGCCCGCGCGGCCACCAGGTCGTGCCGGCTGTCGCCCACCATCGCCACCTCGTCCGGCCCGAGGCCCCAGCGTTCGGCAAACGCGGTGAGCGGCCCGGGATGCGGCTTGGCGCCGGAGCCCGAGTCGAACCCCGCGACGAAGTCGAAGAGGCCCTCGATCCCCGCGGCGCCCAGATGCGCGCGGGCCGGCACCTCGCCGTCGTTGGTGACAAGGCCGATGCGCAGGCCGCGCCCTCGCAGGGCGCTCAGCAGCGGACGCAGCGGCACCGCCTCGACCATCCGCGCCTCGGCCGCCGCGGCGTTCATCCGGGTGACCAGCGCCGCCGGGCTGGTCCCGGGCAGATGCGGCAACAGCGCCTCGGCGATCTCGCGCGGGGTATGCGCGATCACCGGGCTGTCGGGCGCGAAGGTCGCGGTCGCGAGGTCGAAGCCGATGGCGTTGCCGAGGCGCCCGGCAAAGGCGTCGTCGCCGGCGGCAAGGTCGCCGAGGAACGCACGCGCCCAGGCGCCCCAGGTCGCGACGAAATCGAAAAGAGTGCCGTCCTTGTCGAACAGCACGCCGCGGATGGCGGACATGGGCTTTCCTCCCTCAGGGGGCAGAGTGTGACCGGCCCGAGGGTCCATTGCAACCTCTGGCATGTCGCCGGAGTTCGGGCGCGCGGAGCCCCGGCGTCAGGTCCAGTGCACCGCCTCGCCTCCCGGAAGCGCCCCTCGGGCAGAGGCCAGCGCCTCGGGCCGCTCGCCCGCAGCCGCCGCAAAGCCAAGGACCCAGGCGTCGTCCTGAAGAAGGAAATCGAGGACCGAGCCCAGGAACTGCGCGTCCCCCGCCCGTGCCCTGAGGTCGGACAGCGAGGCGCCGGTGGCCGACAGGAATACGGGCAGAAGTTCGTCGTTGCCGGCCAGCCAGGCCAGCGCCTTCAAGCCGAGCGTTTCGGCCGCATCCTGCTGCATCGCCGTTGTCCTTCGAATGCCTCGGGGTTCGGAAAGGATTCCTTAACCTAACTCAACGAAAACTGACCGGGTCGCGCAAGGGTGCGCACAGCGAAGGCGTGCAGGGGTGCGCGCAGGGAGTGGCCGGGTTGGCAGGGCGGGTTCTCATCGCGGGCGAGCTGGCAAGCAGCCGGATCGTGCTGATGTCGCGGCTGACGGCGGCGCGCTGCCGGGTCGTGGGTACGCCGTCCTGGTCCGAGGCCGCCGCCGAGGCGGCCGCCAAGGCGCCCGATCTGGTGGTGATCGACCTTGCCGGACAGGCCGGCGCCGGGCTCGACCTCTGCCGGACGCTGCGTGCGGGCGCTGCCACGGCCGCCCTGCCGATCCTGGCGCTGGCGCGCGGGCCCGACGTCGCGCTGCGCCGCGCCGCGCTTGCGGCCGGCGCCGACGACATCCTTGACCGGCAATGCGGCGAGACGCTCCTTCTGGCACGGGTGCGGGCGCTCCTGCGGGCGCGGGGGGCCGAGGCCGAGCTTCTGCTGCGCGAGGACACGCGCGCGGCGCTCGGCTTCGCCGAGCCGGCGGCCGGGTTCGAGATGCCGGGGATCGTGGCGCTGGTGACCGCGCGTCCCGAGGCGGCCGAGGCGTTGCGCGCCGCGCTGGCGCCGCGGCTGCGCGACCGGATCGAGGTGCTGACCCCCGCCGAGCTTGCCGAAGCCGCAGGTGCCGCACCGGCCCGGCCGAGGCCCGATGTCTACGTCGTCGAGACCGACCTGCCCACGGCCGATGCGGGCCTCGCGCTCATCTCGGACCTCCGCTCGGACGGCGGCGGTCGCACGGCAGGGATCGTGGCGCTTGCCCCCGAAGGCGGCGAGGCCACGGCAGCGGCCGCGCTCGACCTCGGCGCCGACGATGCGGTGGCGGGCCTGTCCGACCCGGCGGAACTGGTGCTGCGGCTGCGCGCGCAGTTGCGCCGCAAGGCCCAGGCCGACCGGCTGCGCCGGCAGATCTCGGACGGGCTGCGGCTGGCCGTCACCGACCCGCTGACCGGGCTCTTCAACCGGCGCTACGCGATGAGCCAGCTGGCGCGGATCGCCGCGGGCTCGGCCGCCACGGGGCGCGGGTTCGCGGTGATGGTGATCGACCTTGACCGCTTCAAGCGGATCAACGACGAATTCGGCCATGCCGCGGGCGACACCGTGCTGGCCGAGGCCGCCCGCCGCATCCGCGGCGCGCTCAGGGCCGAGGACCTCGTGGCGCGCCTCGGCGGCGAGGAGTTCCTGGCCGCCATGCCCGACACCGGCCCGGCCGAGGCGCGGGCCGCCGCCGAACGGCTGCGGCAGGCGATTGCCGCCGCGCCGGTCGACCTGCCCGGCCTGACCGCGCCGATTGCGGTCACCGCCTCGATCGGGGTGGCGGTCGGCGGCTTCGCCTGCCAGGGCGACACTGCGCCGACCGACCTGGACACGCTGATGGAGGCCGCCGACCGCGCGCTCTATTCGGCCAAGGCCGAAGGGCGCAACAAGGTCACGCTGGGCCGCACCGCCGCCTGAGGGGGCGCGCCGGCGAGGTTCACGTCAGGGCCTCCGCCTCGGGCACGGCCTTCCGGGCGCGCGGGCCGCCTGGCCGCCCCTGCAAGCGGCGCGGCGCCGGGTCGCATTCGGGCGACCGATCCCCTCGCCCGGCCGGGCGGTACCGCGGCTCAGTCGCGGGCGCGGCGGCTCATCCGGCGCAAGGTCTCTTCCAGCGCATCGGCATAGGCACGCCGCTCGTCGGGCGACATGGCGGCGACCCGCTCGACCAGCAGCGCCTCGGCCCGCTCGCCCCGACGTGCGGCCACGGCGCGCTGGTGGCCGAGACGCCGTGCGAAGGCGTCGGCCTCGAACGGCTCGGCGCGCAGCGTCGCCAGCGTCGCGCGCACCTCGGCCAGTGCCTCGGCCATCCGCTCGCGGCGGTCCGGCCCTCCCGGGCTTTCGGCGCGCAGCTCGGCCACCAGCGCCGCCCGGTCCTCGCGCGGCAGCGCGCCCAGATACAGCAGCGCGCCCGCGTCCCGGGGCAGACGCACGCCCTCGTCTCGGCCGTGGCCGACCCGCGCGCCGACCACGATGCCCGCGACCAGCAGGTTGACCGCCAGCGAGGCGACCAGCAGGACCCGGACCCAGACGGGGGTGCGGGACACGGTCGCGGCCGGCGCCGAGGGGGTTTCGCTGTCGCCCATGCCCGTCATCCTTCCTCGAGCGTGCTGAAATAGCCGCCGGCCAGAAGCCCGTCGGCAAAGGTCTCGGCGGCGATCCCGCCGATGTCGGCCGTGCCCGGCAGGCCGAGGCCGTCGAGCCCGGACGGGGCCGCGAGGCCCAGCCAGACCCCGGCGGCCGAGGCCGTGGCAAGGCCGCCGATCCCCGGCCAGCCGCCCAGCAGCTGCATCAGGTCCTGCCAGCGCCCCCGGACGGAAGGGCGCGGCGGCAGCGCGGCCGGCTCCGGCGCCGGGCGCAGCGCGGCGCGGGCGTCGGCCTCGATCCGCGCCAGCAGCGCCGCGGGCGCAGGCTCTGCCGCCGCCGCGCGGGCCGCCGCGAAGGCCGCCTCCAGCGGGTCGCCGCCCGCCTCGGTCCCGTGCGTGTCGCCGTCAGTCATCGTCATACCCCAGGTCCTCGCGCCGCCCCGCCAGGGCCTGCGCCAATGCCCGCTTGCCGCGCGCCGTCAGGCTTTCCACCGCCTCGACGCCCACGTCCAGGATCGCCGCGATCTCGGGGTTGGACAGCCCCTCGATGTGGCGCAGCACCACTGCCTGCCGCTGCCGCTCGGGCAGCGCGGCAAGCGCCCGGTCCAGTGCCGCCAGCCGCTCCGCCGCGACCATGCCGGCCAGCGCGCCCGGGCGCCCGTCCACGGGCTCGGGCGCGGCCTCCAGCGGCGCCGCGGACCGCCCCTTCCGGCGCAGCCGGTCGGTGGCGAGGTTCACCGCAACGCGGTAGGCCCAGGTCGCCACCCGCGCTTCGCCCGGGCGCCAGCCCGGCGCCGCGCGCCAGAGCCTGAGCAAGGTCTCCTGCGCGATGTCCTCGGCCTCGGCCCGGTCCCCGCCCAGCATCCGCGCGGCGACCGACAGAAGCCGCGGCACCAGCCGCTCGGCCAGCAGCCGCGCGGCCGCTGCCTCGCCCGCCGCATAGCGCGCGAGAAGCGCCGCCTCCGGATCGGGGTCGGAGGCGGCCGCAGGGGCCGGGCCGAGGGTCTGGGCGCGCTGGGTCATTCCCTCTCTGGCCTAGCCGCGATGGCCGGGGCTGGCAACGCCCGACCGGATCAGTTCCGCCAGCGCCCGTCATGCCCGGACCGGTTGCGGTGCTCGCTCCAGCGTTCGCCGCGGCCTTCGCCCCGGTACCCGCGGCGGTCGCGGCCCTCGCGCATCTCGGCGCGCATCGCCTGCATCTCGTCGGCGCTGATCGCGCCGTCGCTGTCGGCATCGGCCCGGTCGAACATCGCGTCCGACAGGCCGCCGCCGCCCGCCAGCGCCTCGGCGCCGCTGATCCGGCCATCGCCGTCGGCGTCGAGCCGCTGCATCTGGCGCGAAACCATCGCGGCGACGCGCTCGGCAGCGCGCCCGGTGTGGTAGCCCGTCAGCTCGGCCTCGGTCACGAAGCCGTCGCCGTCGGCATCAAGCGCGGCGATCCGGGCCTGCCGGACAGCCTGCGCTTCCTCGCGCGTCACCTGTCCGTCGCCATCGGCATCGGCCGCGGCAAAGCCGCGTTGGGCGGGGGCAGCGGGGGCAGCGGGGGCGGCCCCTTCGGGCGCCGCTTCGCCGGCCGTCTGGGCGTAGACCGCGGGACCGGCGGCAAGAAGCACGGCAAGGGCGGCGGCAAGAGGTTTCTTCATCTGTGTCACTCCTAGGGTCTGGTGGCGGGCGGGCTGTTCCCGCCCCGATACCCGTTCCACGCGCGACCGCGGCGGTTCCGTCGCGCCACGCCCAATTTCCCTGCCCACCCGCGGCGCCGCGCGCCTGCGACACGGCGGCACGGGTGACAGCGGCGCGGGGGCGGCCTAGAGTGCGCCCGACCCGAGGATGCCCCCGATGATCCCAGACCTGTCCCCCGCCTCTGCCGCCCCGGCTGCCGATCCCGCCGCCCTGCCCGAACGCAGCCTGGGCCAGGCCCTGCGCCGCGGCTGGTTCCTGCGCTGCCCGGACTGCGGCCGGGGCCGGATGCTCGAGGGCTACGTCAAGGTGCGCGACGCCTGCCCGGACTGCGGCGCCGAGCTTCACCACCAGCGCGCCGACGACGGCCCGTCCTACCTGACGATCCTGATCGTCGGGCACCTGATGGCTCCGGTGATGCTCTGGGCCTACGCGGCCTTCCGCCCCGAACCCTGGGTCTTCGCCGCGACGCTGGTGACGACCTCGGTCGGGGGCCAAGCGGATGCATGGCTTCGGCGGCCCCGCGGAGCGCGAAGTGTGAGCGAGCCTGGGGCCGACGCCAAGGCCGAGGCCCCGCCGATCCGCGACGCGGCCACCGTCGTCCTTCTGCGCGATGCCGCTACCGCGCCCGCGCTCCTGATGGGCCAGCGCGGCGCGGCGGCCGCCTTCATGCCGATGAAGTTCGTGTTTCCTGGCGGCGCGGTCGATCCGGGCGACGCCGCCGTGCCGCTGGCAGGGCCGCTCGCGCCCGCCTGCCGGGCGCGTCTGGCCGCAGAATGCGAAGGGCCCGCCCCCGAGGCGCTGGCTGCGGCGGCGGTGCGCGAGCTTTGGGAGGAAGCCGGGCTGATCCTGGGCCAGCCCGGTGCCTGGCCCTTCACCGCGCCGGCCGACTGGCAGGGCTTTGCCGCGACCGGGCACCTGCCCTCGGCCGCGGGGCTAGAGTTCGTGTTCCGCGCGATCACGCCCCCCGGCCGCCCGCGCCGCTTCGATGCGCGGTTCTTCCTTGCCGATGCGGCCGCCATCGCGGGCGACCCCGAC
>JALORM010000101.1 GCA_025458985.1 Paracoccaceae bacterium
GGCCCTTCGACTGGGCATAGAGACTTTCGCCCGCGGGGTCCGCACCGATGGCCGAGATATGGACCATCCGCGTGATCCCCTGTTCCGCGGCGATCCGGGCGATCCGTTCGGCGCCCCGGTGCTGGACGGCGTCGAAGTTGTTCGCCCCGCCCCGGTCGAACGTGCCGACGCAGTTCACCACGGCGTCCGCCGTCAGCATCGCCGCGCGGACCGACGCATCGTCGCGGATGTTGCAGAACACGGGCTCGACCTGGCCGACGACGCCATAGGGCCGCACGAAGATCGCCTCGTTCGGCCGGCGCACGGCGACACGGACGCGCCAGCCTTCCTGTGCCATGCGCCGGGCGATGTAGCGCCCGACGAAGCCCGAGCCGCCGTAGAGGGTGACCAGCTTCGACATGGGGCTCTCCTTGGGGCGTGCAGGCTCTGTCTGGCGCCTCAATAGCCGCGCGGGCGGGGCCGGGCAAGGCGCAAGGCGGCAGCTGCGCCGCGACCCGTTGACAGGGCCACGGCGCCGGAGTAAGCCCCGCCCTCGCACCCTGTGCCCAGGTGGCGGAATTGGTAGACGCGCACGGTTCAGGTCCGTGTGCCGCAAGGCGTGGAGGTTCGAGTCCTCTCCTGGGCACCACCCCCTCCACCGCGAGGAGGGAAGCTTGACGATCCACCTGCATCAGCGCGACCTGCCCGAGGGGCTTGACCTCGGCCCGGTGGTCGCCATCGACACCGAGACCATGGGCCTCGTGCCCGGTCGCGACCGGCTGTGCCTGGTGCAGCTTTCGTCGGGCGACGGAACGGCCCATCTGGTCCAGATCGCGCCGGGCCAGGCGCAGGCGCCGAACCTCTGCCGGATGCTGGCCGACCCGGGCACGCTGAAGCTGTTCCACTTCGCCCGCTTCGACATCGCCGCACTGCAGGCGGCGTTCGGCGTCGTCACCAGCCCGGTCTGGTGCACCAAGATCGCCTCGCGCCTTGTCCGGACCTACACCGACCGGCATGGGCTGAAGTACCTCACGCAAGAGCTTCTGGGGGTCGACCTGTCAAAGCAGCAGCAGTCGTCCGATTGGGGTGCGCCGGAATTGTCCGAGGCGCAGATGGCCTATGCCGCTTCGGACGTGCTCTACCTGCACCGCCTGAAGGCGGAACTGGACCTGCGACTGGCCCGCGAGGGGCGGGCGGGAATTGCCCAGGCCTGCTTCGACTTCCTGCCCACGCGCGCCGCGCTGGACCTCGCCGGCTGGCCCGAAACCGACATCTTCGCCCATGCCTGACCCGGCGATTCCCGACCCTGCGATTCCCGACCCTGCGGCGCCAGACCAGGCGACGGACCGCCGCGACGCCTTCCTGGCCAGCGCCCGCCGCGTGATCGCCCGCGAGGCCGAGGCGCTTCTCGCGCTCGGCCCCGCGCTCGGCGAAAGTTTCGCCGACGCGGTGGACCTGATCCTGGCCACCAAGGGCCGGGTGATCGTGTCGGGGATGGGCAAGTCGGGGCACATCGGCCGCAAGATCGCGGCCTCGCTTGCGTCCACCGGCACGCCCGCGCACTTCGTCCACCCCGCCGAGGCCAGCCACGGCGACCTCGGGATGCTGGCGCAGGGCGACGTGGTGCTGGTGCTGTCGAACTCGGGCGAGACGCCCGAGCTGGCCGACCTGATCGCCCACACCCGCCGATTCGGCATCCCGATGATCGGGGTTGCGGGCCGCGCGGACTCGACCCTGATCCGTCGCGCCGACGTGGGCCTTGTTCTGCCGGACGTGCCCGAGGCCTGCGATACCGGATTCGTGCCGACGACGTCGACGACGATGACCCTGGCGCTGGGCGACGCGCTGGCGGTGGCGCTGATGGAACACCGCCGCTTCACGCCACAGAGGTTCCGAGACTTCCACCCCGGCGGCAAGCTGGGCGCGAGGCTCCAGACCGTGGCCGACCTGATGCATACGGGCGACGAGGTGCCTCTAGTGCCGGCCGAGACGCCGATGGGCGAGGCGCTTCTGACGATCACCCGCAAGGGCTTTGGCGTGACCGGCGTCACCGGCCCGGACGGCCGGCTTCAGGGCATCGTGACCGACGGTGACCTAAGGCGGAACATGGAGGGGCTTCTTGCCCGCACGGCGGCCGAGGTGATGACACCGTCGCCCCGCACGATCTCGCCCACCGCCCTGGCGGAAGAGGCGCTGGCCCAGATGAACGCGCGCAAGATCACCTGCCTGTTCGTGGTCGATCCCGATGGCGCGGGCCATGCCGTCGGCATCCTGCACATCCACGACTGCCTGCGCGCCGGCGTGGCCTGAGGCCGATGCAGGGCGGCGCCTATTCCCGCTTCGTCGCGCTGGCCAAGGTGGTCCTGCCGCTGGCGGCGCTGGCGCTGCTGGCGACGCTGTTCCTGTTCGCGCGCCGGATCGACCCCGACGCGGCGATCCCCTTCGCCGAGGTGGACGTGGAGCGCTTTGCGCGCGAGGCGCGGATCGGCGCGCCCGAGTTCTCGGGCGTGACCGGCGACGGGACGGTGATCTCTATCGCGGCCACGGCGGCGCGCCCTCTGCCCGACGCGCCCGGCCAGATCGCGGCCGAGGGCCTTTCCGCCCGCTTCCAGGTTCCTGACGGCAGCCGGATCGAGGCGTCGGCCGCCGCGGCGATCGTCGACGCCCCCGGCCAGCGCCTTGCCCTGTCTGGCGGGGTCGCGCTTGAAACCTCGACGGGCTATCGCATCGCCGCCGAAGGGCTGACGGCGGGTCTGGGCGAGACGGCGCTGACCTCGGACGGGGCAGTGACGGCCGAGGGGCCGCCCGGGCGTCTGGACGCCGGCGGCATGACGCTGCGCCGCGTCGCCGACGGCGGGCGCACCAGCTACCTTCTGGTTTTCAACGGCGGCGTCAGGCTGGTATACCGGCCGCAGGAGTAGGGTCACGGCATGGGCATTCGACCGGTCACACTGATCGCCGCCGCGCTGGTGGCGGCGCTTCCCCTGTCGGGTCTGGCGCAGGGAACCGGCGTCGACTTCGGCGGCCTCCGGCAGGATACCTCGCTGCCGGTCGAGGTGAACGCCGACGAGCTGTCGGTCGACCAGGCCGACGGTGCTGCCGTGTTCTCGGGCAACGTTTCCGTCGCGCAGGGTGACATGCGGCTGTCTGCCGGCGCGGTGCGGGTCATCTACGGCGCGGCCGCCGACGGCGCGAACCGGATCGACCGGCTCGAGGCCACCGGCGGCGTGACGCTTGTTGCCGGCGCCGATGCCGCCGAATCGCGCGAGGCGATCTATACCGTCGACTCCGGCGTCATCGTGATGACCGGCGACGTGCTGCTGACCCAGGGCCGCAGCACCATCACCTCGCAGAAGCTGACCGTGAACCTGACCGAGGGGCGCGGCGTGCTGGAAGGCGGGGTCCGCACGATCTTCCAGCCGGGTGGCCAGCCATGAGCCCGGCCCCCGGCCTTACCGTTGCGCAGGGCGGCGCCGGCCTCAAGGTCGTGTCCCTGCGCAAGAGCTACAAGCGGCGCCCGGTGATCCGGGACGTGTCGCTGGAACTGGGCCGCGGCGAGGTCGTGGCGCTGCTGGGTCCGAACGGGTCGGGCAAGACCACATGCTTCTATTGCATCGCGGGGCTCATCAACCCCGAGGGCGGCCAGGTCCTGATCGACGGGCGCGAGGTCACGCTGCTGCCGATGTACCGGCGCGCCAAGCTCGGGATCGGCTATCTGCCGCAGGAAGTCTCGATCTTCCGGGGCCTCAGCGTCGAGGACAACATCCTCGCCATCCTCGAGATCGCCGAGGGCGATCCCCACAAGCGGCGCGAGCGGCTTGAGGAGCTGCTCAGCGAGTTCTCGATCGAGCACCTGCGCCGGGCGCCCTCGGTCTCGTTGTCGGGGGGCGAACGGCGCCGGGTCGAGATCGCGCGCTGCCTAGCGGCCAGTCCGAAGTACCTGCTGCTGGACGAACCCTTTGCCGGCGTCGACCCGATCGCAGTGGCCGAGATCCGCGGGCTGGTCGCCGATCTGAAGGACCGCGGCATCGGCGTCCTCATCACCGACCACAACGTGCGCGAGACGCTCGAGATCGTCGATCGCGCCTACATCCTGCACGACGGCACGGTGCTGATGAGCGGCACGCCCGACGAGGTGGTGCGCGACGAGAACGTTCGGCGGGTATACCTCGGGCGCAACTTTCGCATCGGTTGAGCGACGCGGCGGCGACCCGGTTGACAGCCTGCCGCGAGTCGTCGCCAAATGCCCCCAATGGCTACCGCCCGTGTCCCCACTCCGGCACAGAGATCCCGCAGGGCGCAGGCCCTCCCAGGCGGACCTGCCGACCGCAGGGGCGGCCGTGTCGTTCCCGGGACAACACGTGGTAAGCCCGTCGCCGGACATTCCGGCGCGCGGGCGCGTTTGCAGCAGCAGGAGGCGAGATGCGCTACCAGATCAGCGGAAAACAGATCGACATCGGCGAGGCCCTCCAGACCCACGTGAAGACGGAAATGGATGCGGCCGTGGGCAAGTATTCCACGCGCCCGACCGATGCCCAGGTCGTCTTCTCGCGGAATGCGCACGAACTTGTCTGCGAGGCGGTGGTGCACCTGTCCACCGGGCTGACCGTTTCCGCCAAGGGCCATGCCACCGAGATCTACGCCGCCTTCGACCAGTGCCTGGAGCGAATGGAGAAGCAGCTCAGGCGCTACAAGCGGCGCCTGAAAGACCACCACAAGGATCGTGTCGAGCCGGTTGAATTCGCCGGAGCGGCCTCGTATATCCTCGCCGCGTCGGAGGACGAGGAGTCGGAAGAGCCCGGGTCGCTTCAGCCCATGATCATCGCCGAGATGGAGGCGCGGATTCCCGCGCTGTCGGTCGGCGAGGCGGTCATGCAGATGGAGCTTTCGGGGTCGCCGCTGCTGGTGTTCCGCAACGAGAAGCATAGCGGGGTGAATGTCGTGTACCGTCGGGATGACGGGAACATCGGCTGGATCGACCCGTCAGGAAGCAAGTGACCCGGCGGGGGCGCCGGCCAGGACGCACCCTGCATCGGACGCGAGGCACATGCAGTTATCGGCACTTCTGAAGCCCAGCGCGGTCAAGGTGATGAACGCCGTGACCAGCAAGAAACGGCTGTTCCAGGACCTGGGCGAGATCGCCGCCGCAGTCTACGGCGTCAATCCCAACGTCGCCGCCGATGCCCTGCAGGAGCGCGAGTCGCTCGGCCCGACGGGCGTGGGCCACGGGGTTGCACTGCCCCATGCGCGGATCGCCGGCGTGGCGGCGGTGTCGGGGGTATTCCTGCGGCTTGAGAAGCCGCTCGACTTCAATTCGGTCGACCGCCAGCCCGTGGACCTGATCTTTGCCCTGTTCGCGCCCGTCGAAAGCGGGGTCGAACACCTCAAGGCGCTGGCGCTGGTGTCGCGGACGCTGCGCGACGCAGGCGTCTGCACCAAGCTGCGGGCCAACACCGATCCCGCGAAGCTGCACGCGATCCTGACCTCGGCGCCCGATATCAAGGCGGCCTGAGGCCGCCGCCCGCGGGCTCAGCCGCGCCAGTCGCCGTAGCCGAAGGCGGCGTAGTCGCCGGCATAGACCTCGCGCGCTGCGGCTTCGATCTCACTGTCGTAGACCTCGGCAAGCTGCACCGGCCCGGGGTCCCGCACGGCAGGCGGCAACGGCGGCGGGGCGCGGCCGATCTGGGCGGCGACCTGCGCCAGCCCCTCCGCCAGAGCCTCGGCCCTAAGCACGTAGTCGGGAATCTGCCGCGCCGCGAAGCCGCGCAGGACCGCCTCCTGGCTGGCCCAGGACGGATCGACCCGGATCGAGGTGAGCCCCGCAAGGTTCTGCCGCAGGAACCGCAGGAAGGCGAGGAACAGCATGCGGTGTTCGGCAGGGCGGTAGTCGCGCCCGGGGCCGTCCTCCGGGAACTCGAGCCAATAGTACTTCCGCAGCAGCATCCGGATCTTGCCGAAGCATTCCGGCCCCGGCATCAGCAGATGCGTGCAGAAGGCCGTGTGGGCGCGGGCCAGCGGGTGACGAACCACGGTGAAACTGCGGAACCCCGGATTCGCCGCGCGCCAGTCGCGCAGTGTGCGGTAGCCGAAATCCCGCAGAAGGTCCGGCGGCTTGGCCCCGTCCACGGCGGCAAGCCAGGCCTTGACCTGCCGCACCGGGCCGCCCTTCACCGGCAGGTACAGAAGCGGCGCCTTCGGTGCGGCGAGGTAGCTGTTGATCGCGGCGTTGCGCTCGGGTTCCGCGTCGCGCGGGCGGTCGATCCGGTTGAGGTCCAGCGCGGCGATCGCAGGGGCGATGTCCTGCGGATTCGTCACCTTCTGCGCGATGTCGGGCGGGTTCAGGCGCTTCAGCCGCGAGGACGGTGCCTCCAGCCGGCCCTCCACCCCAAGCCAGGCGGCGAGGCCGTTCAGAACCTCGACATCGCCCAGCTCGTCATAGGCGATCTCGAACGCCGCCTGTCCGCGGACGCGCAGCCCGCGGCGAACGCGGGCGTAGAAGGCATCGGTGTCGGCCAGAAACTCGGCGAACTGGCGCGGCTTGAAGGCGATCCTCGCCTCGCGCCGGTCGCCGTCCTCGGTCGCGATCCAGGTATCGGTTTCCAGCGCGATGCGGAACGACAAGTAGCGGAAGCCGGGCAGACCCTCGGTATTGTCCCGCAGCCGCTGCAGAAGGGCGATCGGGTCGGCCTCGCGCAGCGGCAGGGTGATGTCGAACAGCTCCCAGCACTTCTCGCGCCCGATGAAGAGCGGGTTGAACACCTCGCCGTAGGTGGTCACGCCGGGAAGCTCGGACAGGCTCGCCTCGAGGAAGTTCGACCCGGTGCGCATCGCGCCGAGGATCACGAACGAGGTGAAGCGCCCTGCCATCCTGCCGCCCTCAGCTCCGCGCCGCCTGGCGCAGCGGCTCGGGCCGCAAGCCGGGCTCGGGGTCGGCCGCGAAATCGCCGACCATGTGGGGGTTCATCCCGTCGTTCCTGAGCCGCTGGAGGAAGGCCGCAAAGCCCGCCAGCCCACGCATCCGCGGCAGGCCGGTCAGGCGGCGCTGGCCGCGGGGCGCGACCTCGTCCACCACGGCCTGCAGGGGGTCGACCGGCGCCGCCACGAAGTCGCCCAGCGTCCAGATGCGCGCGCTGGCACGGACCCAGCGCTCGCGCAGGCGGCGGACGAAGACCGTCTCGACCGCCTGAAGGCGCGCGGCCTCGGCCCTGATTTCGGCAAAGGGCCTGCCGGAGTGGAACAGCGGCACCGCCCAGGCCCCGGTCACGACCGAAAAGTGGGCATTGCGGTCGCCCAGCATGTAGTCTGTCACCTTCTGCCGGTCGGCGGGACCGAACTGGAAGCACTGACGTTCGCCCCGCGTGTTCCACAGAAGGCTCGTCAGGAACCCCTCGGGGTCATAGTCGCGCAGGGCCGCGCTGTCGCTGAGCGCGCCGTTGTAGCTGGCCTCGCCGCCCGCGTATTCGACCCTTTCGGGCGCGAAGAGGTGGCCGTGAACACGCCCGCCGGCCGTCTTCTCGAGCCACGTCTCGAAGTCCTCGAACAGCTCGGCAAAGCCGCAGAAGACCGAATAGGGGGCAAGCGTGCGGTCACGCTCCCACCAGTTGGGAGGGAAACGGCTCTGCATCCTCAGGCCCGGTCGGCCGTGGGTGCGCCGCTCCGTCGCCTGGCTGAACAGACGGTCGATCTTGCCGGGGTTCGGATCGGCGTTCTTGGTGACCCGCGGGTCGTTGGAGAGGAAGCTCTCGTAAAGCTTGCCGGCCCTCGGCCAGATCTTGCGCGCCACGAAGCAGTCCGACCGGCGCAGAAGCTGCAGGTGGTCGTCGTAGAACAGGTGCGGCTTGCCCTGGAAGTCGAACTTCGCCAGCGTCAGCGACCGGCTCTCGATCCGCCGGGCGTGCCGCCGGGCGAGGGTCTGGAAGTAGCTTTCGTCCGGAATCCACACCCGCCGGAAGTAACGGTCGACCACGGGGCGGTCCGGATCGGACAGGATCGCCGAGAGGGTCGCGCGCGTCAGGCACCACCATTGCGAGCCGAGATGCGGCACGATGCCTTCGGGAATTATGCGCCGGACGCCAAGGCGCCGCTGGAGCCGGACGTAGCCGTCGAACAGCCGCCGCTGCCGTCGCCACGAGAACGGAAACCGCAGCGTGAAGCGTTCGGTGTCCAGCCCGCCGCTGGCCCAGGGAACGTCAGCTGTTGTCACGCTTTCGATGAAGTCGGTATCCTCGTGGCGTGCCAGATAGCCCAGAAGCTCGGGCACCGGGCGCAGCGGCAGGCACGACCCCGAGGCCAGGAAGACGTGCCCCACCTGCGGGAACTCGGCCAGCATGACCTCGGCCGCCGCCTGGGTCGCCGCGACGATCGAGAAGGTGCCCCATTCGCAGCGGTGGCGCGGGGCGAGGCGCAGGTTGGAAAGGTCGGCCACGGCCCGCCGGAACGCCTCGGCGTCCGCGGCCGACACCCGGGCGTCGATGTGCACGACCACCGGACAGCCGCTGTCGCACCAGTGCCGGGCGACCTGCGCGCCCCGGTCCAGCGAGGCATGCACCAGCATCACGAAGCCGACGCCGCTCATGCCCAGTTGCCCTTCGACATCAGCCCGAGGATCTCGAGCTGGCGCCAGTTGATGTAGCGCTCGCTCCATTTGCACCAGAAGGACTGCCGGCTGCCCAGCGCCTCGGCATAGGCCTGGTACTCGCGGCTGCCGGCGAAATGCTCGCCGCGCTCGAGTTCCTCGGCGACCTTCTCGCCCATGGTGGAGAGGAACTTGGCATGCAGCAGGCAGCCCGACGGCTTTTCGCCCCCGCGGTCGTCGTAGACGAGGTTCAGCCCGCGCGGCAGCAGCATGTGGGTGGAACTGACATAGACATAGGGCCGGCGCCACTTCACCAGCGGGATCTTGTTCAGCGACGGCGCCTGCTCCGGCCGGTCGGCGAACATCGTGCGGGCGCGCGGGCCGCCCTGGATCCACAGGTTGAGATACAGCGGGTGGCGCGAGATCATGTAGTTGCCGCTGTCGAACCAGGCGGCGATCTCGAACGGGTCCTGCCCGGCGCTGTAGGGCACCGCATCGACCGGCCCCTCGGGATACATGTCGAGGATCATTGCCGGGAACGACCGGAGGCCGCAGCCGTCCAGCCAGTCGGTCAGCGCCGCAAGCGGACGGGTGTCGCAGAACGGGTAGACCAGGAACTCGTCGGCATCCACCGTCAGGCACCAGTGCCCGTGGCCGTAGCGCGACAGGAGGCGGTTCATCCAGTCGGCGCCGAACCGGGCGCGCTTGTAGCTTGCCCCCGTGGTCCAGACCGAGACGTCGGGCTGGGCCGCAAGGTAGTCGGCCGAGCCGTCGGTCGAGGCATTGTCGACGATGAGGAAGTGCCGGACGCCCAGCCTGCGGTAGTAGTCGAGGAAGAACGGCAGGCGCACGCCCTCGTTGCGGACGGTCGCAAAGAGAAGGATGTCGGCGGGGCGGATCGCGGCCGTCCGGTCGGCGCGGGCCTCGATCTCGCGGCGCTTGCGGAACGCGCGGAGGCGAAGGCGCCTGCGCCGCAGCCTCAGCCGGTATGATGTCAGCAACCCCAATCCGGTTCCCGCGCTTCGCAGGCAGAGCAGAAGCCCGGGGCCGTCGCTATCAGGACGTGGTTAACACGGCCTTGAAATGCGCCTCCCAGGAGGGAGGGTCGACGGTGGGCCGCAAGGGGGCCGTCCGTCCTGCCCGAAGTCGTTCCTCTGCCAGCCCCTCGATGGTTTTGACCCAAGGATAGCGGTCGGTCACGGGCAGGTAAACGCCGATATCCCCAAGGGTCTCGCGGTAGACCGGCAGGGGCGCCGCGACGACCGGTACGCCGCGGGCCGCGGCCTCCAGCGGCGGCAGGCCGTAACCCTCGGCGAGGCTCGGGAAGAGCATCCCCGCCGCCCCCGAGACCAGGGCCGCCACCGCGCCGTCGGACAGGCCCGCATGTTCCTCGACGGCGGTCCCGCGCAACGGGTGGGTGTCGAGCCGGCGCAAAAGCGCCTCGTTCCGCCAGCCGCGCGCGCCCAGGATCAGAAGTTTCGGCAGCCGGGCGGCGGGCAGGCGCTCGGCCAGCGCCTCCCACACGTCCAGAAGGAAGGCGTGGTTCTTGCGCGGCTCGATCGTGCCGAGGGTCACGAACCAGGGTCCGTCGGGCAGCACGGCCGCCGGATCGGGCATGGCGAGGTCCACGCCGATATGCGCCACCTCGCCCGGTGGCACGCGGCCCATCCGCCGCAGGTGCGGCTCGGCCAGACGGCGCGCGTCCTCCGAGACGTAGATCACCCGGTCGGCCAGGGCCGAGACGGCCTCAAGCCGTGCGACGAAGCCGGTGGCGGCCTCGGGGCGCGCGAAGTCGGGGAAATCGAGGGGAATCGTGTCGTGGATCATCACCGTCCGCGTTGCCCCGGCCGCGCCCATGGCCGTCAGAAGCGGCCGCGTCAGGTTCGCATGGCCCACGTTGAAGCAGGCCGCGCCGCGCGGGATCAGCCGGGCAAGGTCCGCCGGACTGGCCGAGGCGCTCGCCTCGCGGCGCAGGTCCGCTTCGGCCCGCCGCCGCGCCTCGGGCAGCCGCGGCGAAAGCAGCGCGGCCAGGTCAGGCGCCCCCCAGGGCATCCGCCCCAGAAGGCGGTCGCGGAAGCGCCGGGCGGCGGGCTTGTCGAGCATCAGGTGCCGCCGCCGGGTCGAGACCAGGAACAGCGCGGGGTCGCCGTCGTCGAGAAACCGCGTCAGGTAAGCCAGTTCGACCCGGTCGATCCCGGTCAGCGGCCCGCGCCCGACGCGCGAGACGAGGCGCGTCAGGTCCAGAAGGCGAAGCCGCCCGGTCAACGCGCCTACTGCGCGGCCCGCCGCATCGCGACCATCTCGGTCATGAAGGAATCCGGCCTTCGATCCGCAGTCGTAGCGCCGGCCGCGGAACCGGTAGCCGTAAACGTTGCCGGTCTCGGCGATTTCGCGCGCGATGGCGTCGGTCAACTGGATCTCGCCGCCCGCGCCGCCCTTGATCTTGTTCAGATGCCCCATGATCGCCGGGGTCAGGATGTAACGGCCGATCACCGCCAGGTTCGACGGCGCCTTGCCGGCGGGCGGCTTCTCGACCATGCCCTTGACGGCGACCAGCGGGTCGCGGTCGTCGGCAATGTCGAGGATGCCGTAGGCCGAGGTCCGCGCGGGCGCCACCTCCATCGCGGCGACGATGTTGCCGCCGGTCTCCTCGTAGGCTTCGACCATCTGGGCGAGGCAGGGCGTGTCGGCCGCGATCACGTCGTCGGGCAGGATGACCGCGAAGGGCTCGTCTCCTACCAGGCGGCGCGCGCACCAGACCGCGTGGCCGAGGCCCATCGCGCGGTGCTGCCGGATGTAGGCGATGGCGCCCGATTCCATGTTGGTGGTCTTCAGCGCCTCAAGAAGCTCGGTCTTGCCGGCCTTGCGCAGCGCGGATTCGAGTTCGGGCGCGTGATCGAAGTAGTCCTCGAGCGCGGATTTCCCGCGCGAGGTCACGAAGATGAATTCCTTGATGCCCGCCGCGCGCGCCTCGTCGATCGCGTACTGGATCAGCGGCCGGTCGACCAGGGTCATGATCTCCTTCGGGATCGACTTGGTCGCCGGAAGGAAGCGGGTTCCGAGCCCCGCAACCGGAAAGATCGCCTTCGTCAGCTTGCGCTTCATGTCTGCACCGTCGTTTCTTTTCGGCCATGGTAACGGCCGGACCCCACGCCCGGTTTCTACCATGCCACCCTCACCACGCCCATCCTGACGCATGACTGTGTCCAATTTTTGCCGATTGTTGGCAATGTGGAGAAAATCCTTGCGGGCGTCGGCGCCGGTCAGGGGGCCGGCGCATCGAAGCTGCGGACGCGGGACAGACGGTGGGTCTCTTCGGCAAGCCGCGTGGCGAAGCGGGCGGGCCGCACGCGCGGCCCGTCCCGGTCGGCACGGCCGAAGAGGCCGCCGGTCTGTTCCCACCAGCCGCCCTCGGTGAACCGCAGCCAGTGGGGCCGGGCCGAAACCCCGAACAGGAACAGCGTCACCGGCACGCCACCCGCCGCCAGGGCCGCCGCCTCTGCCCTGAGCCGCCGCGCCTGCCAGGACCAGCCCGCCAGCCGCCGCATCGGGGCCGGGCAGGCCGGAAAGGGGCGCAACGCCATTGTGGGCGGCGGCAGCGGGATCAGCGCCGGGGGCGGGCGCGCTGCGCCTTCGGCGAGACCCAGTTCGAACTCGCCCTTCAGCCGCGCCACGTCCCTCGGCCCGATCCGTCCGGCGCCCAGATGGCGCACGAGGCGCGCGTGTTCCGCGCGGCGCTGGCGGTCGATCGCAGCCGCATGGAGGCCCGGCGGTGCATGCCGATCGAGAAACACCGCAAGGCTCGCGCCGATCTCGGTCAGGCTCAAGGGCTCGCGCGCGGTCCCGCGCCGGGGGCTCGGGGCGAAGGCGTGGTGGACCTCGGCGCCCGGCACCAGCGCGGCGGCGTGTCCGGCGGCGCCAATGCGCAGCGACAGGTCGGTGTCGTCGAGGTAGAAGCGATAGGCCGGATCGAACCCGCCGAGGCGCGCAAGAACGTCGCGCCGCACGGCCATGTTGGTGCCTTGCAGCTTCAGCGCATGGCCGCCGCCGGGCGGGACGATGCGCGTACCGTCTGACTGAAGCGGCCGTTCCCTGGCGTCGGCGGCGACCTCGACCGCGCCCCATTGCAGCGAAATGCCGTTCCGACCCCGCACGAAGCCCGTCGCCGCGGCGGCCTCGCCGGCCAGGGGGGCTGTAAGACGCGAAAGCCAGGTCGGCTCGGGGACCGCATCGTCGTCGAGGAACGCCACGACCTCGCCCGCAGCCAGGGCGATGCCGGCGTTGCGGGCGGCAGCGATATTGGCCTCTCCGAAGCGCGCGGTCTTGAGCGGCCCGTCAAGGCCCGCCTGCGCCAGCGCTGCCAGCCCCGGTGGGTCGGCGACGACCACCACCTCGAACGCCGGGTGATCGAGGTGGCGAAGGCCGAGGACGGTTCGGCAGAGCATCTCCGGCCGGTCGCGGCTGACCACGACCACGCTTGCCGTGGGCAGGGTCACGGCAGGCCCATCTCGGCCATCATCGCCTCGAGCCGGGGCAGGTCCTCGGGGTTGTTCAGCTCCCAGAACTGCCGGCCGCGCGCCTCGACCTCGACGCAGAGCACGGGACGCCCGCGTTCCAGGAAGCGCAGCTGCTCCAGGCCCTCCAGCCGCTCCAGCGTGCCTTCCTCCCAGGTCGGATAGGCGGTCAGGGCCTCGGGCCGGTACGCATAGACGCCGACATGGTGGAAGACGGGCGTCCGCTCGTCGGCGGCATAGGCGCGTCCGGTGTAGGGGATGACCTCCTTCGAGAAGTAGAGCGCCCGCCCCCCTTGCCCGAAGACCGCGGTGGTGCCGCCGACGCGTCCCGCCGCGCGGTCGGCGCGGAACCCCGCCAGCGCCGCGGCATCGGTGCGCAGCACGGGCGTTGCGACCTCGGCCGCCGGATCGGCGCGCAGCGCGGCGACCAGCGCCTCGACGAACCAGGGCGGGGTCAGGGGCGCGTCGCCCTGGAGGTTCACGACGATCTCGTACGCTCCGCCCAGCGCCGCGAAGGCCTCGGCGCAGCGTTCGGTCCCGTTGCGGCAATCAGGCGAGGTCATCACCACCTCGGCCCCGAAGCCCTGCGCTGCGTCGCGTATACGGCCGTCGTCGGTGGCCACCACGACCCGGGCGATCCCGGCCACCGCGCGCGCGGCCTCCCACGACCGCTGAATCAGGGTCTTCGCCTTGCCCGTGGCGCCGGCAAGCGGAACCAGCGGCTTGCCCGGATATCGGGTCGAGGCGAAGCGGGCGGGAACGACGACCAGTACCGACATCAGGGCGCGACCAGGTCCACGCCCGGGGCATGGGCGATGAAGAACGGGTTCTCGTGCCCGGCCTTGCCGTAGGCAAGCGGCGTCAGGTCGTCGAAGCGCACTGTCCGCCCGCCTGCCGCGCGCAGCACCGCGTCGCCGGCGGCCGTGTCCCATTCCATCGTGCGGCCGAGGCGGGGGTAGAGGTCGGCCTCGCCCGTCGCGACCAGGCAGAAC
>JALORM010000102.1 GCA_025458985.1 Paracoccaceae bacterium
CCCCGCCTGGTCCCGAGGATCGGACGGTCAGGGGGGAGGGGCCGTCATGGCAGGGGTGGACGGGCGCGTCGCGCTGGTGACGGGCGCCGGCGCGGCCGATGGGATCGGCTTTGCCACGGCGCGCGTGCTGAAGGCCGCCGGCGCCCGGGTCGCCATCACCTCGACCACCGCACGCATCCACGACCGCCGCGCCGAACTGGGTGCGGCCGGGACCCATGCCGCCACCGCCGACCTGACGCGTCCCGAAGAGGTCACGGCGCTTGTCGAGGGCGTCGCGGCGGCGCTTGGCCCCATCGACATCCTGGTCGCCAATGCCGGCATGGTGCAGACCGGCCGCAGCCTGCCGCGTCGGCGCCTGTCCGAGACCCCGGACGCCGCCTGGGACCACATGATCGCAATCAGCCTGACCTCTGCCTTCCTGACGGTGCGGGCGGTCCTGCCCGGCATGATCGCGCGCGGCTGGGGGCGGATCGTGCTGATGTCCTCGGTCACTGGCCCGCTGGTGGCGATCGACGGGTCGGGGCCCTATGCGGCGGCGAAGGCCGGGCTGCTGGGGCTGACGCGGGCACTGGCGCTGGAGAACGGCCGCCATGGCATCACGGCGAACTGCATCGGGCCGGGGTGGATCCGTACCGGGTCCTCCAGCGCGGCCGAGGTCCGCGCCGGCCGCCGCACGCCGCTGGGCCGGCCTGGCCGGCCGGACGAGATCGGCCACGTGGCGGCCTTCCTCGCCTCGGAGGAGGCAAGCTATCTGACCGGGCAGATGATCGTGGTGGACGGCGGCAACACGATCCAGGAGGTGAAGGGGGGCCGCTGACGGCGGCGCCTGCCCCCCGGTTCCGTGCGGACGGAATCCGCCGACGTCACTCCATCGGCACCGGCGGGGGCGGGGGGACGGCGTGGCGGTTCTCTTCCGCCTCGGTCGCCTTGGCGAAGAGCGTGGCATCGTCGTTCGCGGTGCGCACCAGCTCGGCAAAGACCGCTGCATAGCCGGGGTCGGCCTTCAGCCGGGCGATCCGGCCGAGGTGCCACGCCACCGCCTCCTCGTGCAGCAGCGCAAGCGCCGGGTCGGCCATCAGCCCGGCAAGCCGCTCGCGGACGGCCGGCATGACGTGCAGGATGCGGTCATCGGATTCGGCGATGTAGTTCCTGCGCTGCCAATAGTAGGTGCCCTGGTCCTGGTCGGTATGGTTGATCCGCCCCCTGTCGCGCTTGACGAGGTAGCTTTCGGCCGACCTGAGCGCGTAGTGGTTGAGCGTCGCCAGCCGGTAGCCGAAGATCGGCTGCACCGTGCGCCAGCCCGTCTTCAGAAGCCGCTTCGGCATCGCGCGGCCCGAGCCGTTGACCCAGCGCACGGCGCCTTCGTCGGCCTCGTCGATCTTGACCGGGCGGTGCACCCCGAGCCGCTTGAACCGGCAGGTGCGGCGGTTGAACATCGTCTTGAAGCCCCAGGCGATGCCCGCGTCGGGAAAGGCCTCGGGCGCGCAGCGGGTGAACTGCTCGATCACCGGGCGATCCTCGTAGCCGATCACCCCGCCGTTGCCGAAGTACTTCCAGGTCAGCGACACCGCGTTGGGATGGTTCGCGGCGGCGAAAAGGTCGTGGAGCGTGCCGTCGCCGACATGGACCGCAATGAACTCGTCAAGGTCGATGGTCACGATCCAGTCGGCCAGGCGATAGGGTTTCTGCCGCACCGCATCCTTCAGGGCAGCGTGCTGCGGCTTGACCGGCCCGCCCGGCACGTAGGGGTTCACGACACGGGTCACGAGGCCCAGCTGCGCCAGCCGGTCGAGGATCGCGTCGGTGTTGTCGGCGCAGTCGTTGGTGTAGACGAGGAAGTGGTCGACCCCGATCGCCAGGTTGTAGGCGATCCATTCCAGGATGAACGGCCCTTCGTTCTTCATCGATGTGACGACGAGCACGTTCTCCTTCCCCGGCGTCTCCTTCGGGGGCGCAAGCCAGGGGCCGCGCCGGTCGAGCGCCGCCTCGAGGTTGTCCGACATCCGGCGGAAGCGGCGGCTGCGGTGGACCGGCGGCCGGATCGGCAGCGCGAGCATCGCGGCCGGCTTGACGTCCTGGGTTGCGTCGGCCGCAAGCTGCATCGCGTCACGCAGGAGGCGGTCGGGCACCCCCGGGACCGGCGGCGGGCCGGCGGGCAGCAGGGCCGCCGGGGATGGCGGAGCGGGCGTTGGAGGCCCGGCAGACGGCAGCTCCGCGCCCGGCACCGCAACGGGCCGCGTCGGCGCGGCGAAGGCGGCGCTGGCCGCCTCGGCGGCGGCCGCGGCCACGGCCTCGGCGTCAAGCCCCTCGGCCTCGGCGCGGGCGCGCGCCTCGGCCTCGGCCCGTGCGGCCAGCACCGAGGCGGGCGGCACGTCGGGAATGGGCGCCGCGCGGCAGTCGATGCCGTGCAGCGCCACCGCCCGGCCGACGAAGCTGGCCGGGTGGGGAATGCCGTCGTGGTGGGTGACGAGGCGCCGGCGCAGGCGGCGGTTCCACAGGTGCACCCCCCAGCAATCGGGACCGATGCGGTCCGCAAGGTCCGCGTCAGAGCTCAGAAGCTCGCGCCGGTCCTTGAAGGGGATCGGGTAGAAGGCGGGCTCGGGCAGTGCGTTGCGCGCCTCGCCCGTCGCCCGCAGGAAATGCGTCAGGGCGGCGGGCCCCCAGATGCCCCAGGGCAGCTCGGACACACCCACCGGGTCGCCTGCCGCCTTGCGGGCGGCAAGCTCGGCCTTCTGGTCGTCGGCGTACCAGTCGGGGATCGGCGCGGGATCGTCGCAGAAGTCGATCAGCGCCCGCAGCGTCGGGCTGTCCGCCGGAAACCCCAATGCCGCCCCGCAGATCAGCTTGCGGCGCTTTTCCCAGCCGTAGACATGACCCGAGGGAAAGACCCAGGGCCGGACGCAGAGCATGTCGCAGTCGACCCAGACGAGTCCCGTGCGCGCGATCATGTGGTAGCGGAAGACATCCGAATGGAGCGCGGTAGACCCCGAGGCCTTGTGCACGATGAAGTCCGCCTTGGGGAACATCTCGTTGGCATCGGCGATGGTGGTGCCCTCGGGGGCATTGGTGACGCCCTCGTAGGTGAACAGGGTGAACTGATGCCCGTGATCCAGGAACGACTTGATGCAGAGCTGCTCGAGCCAGCTCAGGTTCCCGCCGATCCAGAGCGAGCCGAGCCTCACGCGCCCCGTGTCCGCCGCCTCCGCCACCGCCGTCCCCGTCATGCCTGCCTGCCTCCCGGCGTTCTAGCCGAAGGCGCAGGCGCTGCCTACCCGGCGCGGCGTGCCCCCGACGGCCCGCGCGATCCTTCTGGCGAAGGATCGGGGCGGCGCGCGACCCCGCCGCCGGCGCGACGCCGATCTTTCGCCAGAAAGATCGTACCGAACCCAGACGGGGCGCGGCGCGTTGGTGGGCAGGCGCGCGCGGCCCTTGACCTCGCGGCGCCGGGGCCTCTTTATCCCGCGCAAGCGCTCCGAACCATAAACCGAAAGGCGACAGACATGGCTTTCACGCTTCCCGATCTTCCCTATGCCCACGACGCGCTGGCCGCGCTCGGCATGTCGAAGGAGACGCTCGAATACCACCACGACCTGCACCACAAGGCCTATGTCGACAACGGCAACAAGCTGATCGCCGGCACCGAGTGGGAGGGCAAGTCGCTCGAAGAGATCGTCAAGGGCACCTACCAGCCGGGTGCCGTGGCGCAGTCGGGCATCTTCAACAACGCCTCCCAGCACTGGAACCACAACGAGTTCTGGAAGATGATGGGGCCGGGCGAGAACAAGAAGATGCCGGGCGAGCTGGAGCGCGCGCTGACCGAGGCCTTCGGGTCTGTCGCCAAGTTCAAGGAAGACTTCGCGGCCGCCGGCGCCGGCCAGTTCGGCTCGGGCTGGGCCTGGCTCGTGAAGGACGCCGACGGCGGGCTCAAGGTCACCAAGACCGAGAACGGGGTGAACCCGCTCTGCTTCGGCCAGACCGCGCTTCTGGGCTGCGACGTGTGGGAACACAGCTACTACATCGACTTCCGCAACAAGCGCCCCGCCTACCTCACGAACTTCCTCGACAAGCTCGTGAATTGGGAAGACGTCGCCTCGCGCCTCTGACGTGACGCGCCGGGGCTTTCTGAAGGGCCTGCTGGGGGTGACCCTGGCAGGCCTTTTCGCGTCGGCCTGGGCGTTCTTCGTGGAACCGGCGCTGCGCCTTCGCGTCCGCCGCTGGCGGGTGGCGTCGCCTGGCTGGACGGCGGCGCCCCTGCGGATCGCGGTCATCGCCGACCTCCACGCGGGCGAGCCCCATGTTCCGCTGGCCCGCGTGCGGCAGGTCGTGGCGCGGGTCAATGCGCTGGCGCCGGACCTGACGCTGATCCTTGGCGACCTGCCGGCGACACACCGCTTCCTGACCCGCGGGGTTCCAGTGGCCGAGGTCGCGGCAGAGCTTGCCGCGCTCTCGGCGCCTCTGGGTGTCTTCGCCGTCCTCGGCAACCACGACTGGTGGGCCGACCTGACCGCCCAGCGCCGCCGCGCCGGTCCGGTCGCGGCGGGCCTCGCGCTTGACGCAAACGGCATCCCGGTCCTCGAGAACCGGGCCCTCAGGCTCGGTGAGGGGGATCGCGCCTTCTGGCTGGCCGGTCTTGGCGACCAGCTTGCCCTGACGGATGGAGGCGGGCGCTTCACCGGGGTCGACGACCTGCCGGGCACCCTTGCCCAGATTGCCGACGACGGCACGCCCGTCATCCTCATGGCGCACGAGCCCGACATCTTCCCGCAGGTGCCGCCCCGGGTGGCGCTGACGCTCTCGGGCCATACCCATGGCGGGCAGGTGCGGCTGTTCGGCTGGTCGCCGCTCGTGCCCTCGCGCTACGGCAACCGCTTCGCCTACGGCCATGTCCGCGAGGACGGGCGCGACCTTGTCGTGTCGGGCGGCATCGGCTGCTCGATCCTGCCCGTCCGGCTTGGCGTCACGCCCGAGATCACGCTCGTCGAGATTGCGCCCGCCTGACGCCACTGCGCAGCCTTACGCAGGGTAAGGTATCCCCGACTGGGCCAACGGCGCCCGGCATGAGACCCTGTGCCCGCCGGACGGATTTTCACCGGCAGCAGACCGATTTTCGGGAGGAGATTGCATGTCCAGCATTGGTGCCGCCGTCGCGGCCTTCGCCGCATTGGAAGCCTTGACCCGGCCATTCGGGCGCCGTCGAAGCCGACGCGGCGGCGATGGGCCGCCGGACGGCGCGCCGTCCGCCGTCCGCGACGGTGCGAACGCCGCCGAGGTCCAGACGCAGCCGACCGGCCGGCCCGCCCTGCGGCTCGCGGCCTCGGCCCGCATCGCGCCGGCCGAGTAGGCGCGCAACGCGCCATCAGCGGCGCCGCCCAGTGAACCCCGGCCCGACGGGCCGGGGTCTCTGGCGCTGTGGGGAACCCGGGCCCCGCGCGCCTCGTTTTGCTTCCGACACGGCAAAGCGAAGGACGAACGAGGAGGCGACATGACCCGACCGAAGACCACGAAACCCGATGCCGGCAACCGCGACAGCGCACGCGTCATGGGCGCGCGCGGAACCGTATCGCAGCAGGGCAGCGGCGGGGGACGCCTTGCGCTGAAGAAGGGCAGCCGCGACGAGCTGAAGCGGGCCACCGAGCGTCCGGCAGGGGCGACCCGCGTGCGCAAGGCTGATCGGGAGGATCAGTGATGACGGCCCATCCCCTGCAGGGCGGCACCCATGTGCTGGTCGCCGATGGCGAGAAGGCGCTGCTGCTGGTGAACGCGGGCGATGCAGAACACCCGCACCTGAAGGTGGCCCGAGAGGCACGGCAGGACCCGCCCCCGGAGCCGGCCGACAAGCCCGGCCGCTTCAACGACGGCCCGAGCGTCCACCGCTCGGCCGTCGAGGAAAGCGACTGGCAGCGCCTCGCCAAGGAGGGTTTCGCCGAGGATCTGGCCCGGATGCTCTACCGGCGCGCCCATGCCGGGCGGATCGACCGCCTGATCCTCGTCGCCTCGCCCATGGTCCTCGGCGCGCTGCGGTCGCGGCTGCACAAGGAGGTGGCCGATCTGGTCGTGGCCGAAATCGACAAGACGCTGACCAATCATCCGATCCCCGAGATCGAGAAGCTGGTGGCCGAGGCTCTGGGCGGCTGAGCGGGAGGATAACCCGCGGCCGCCCGGCACGACCGGCTAGTCGCAGCGCGCGCCGGGCCGGTCGAGCGACCGGTCGACGAACAGAAGCGACAGGCCCGCCGCCGGCGCCCTGTCGCAGAGGGCTTCGCGGCGGTCGCGGGGCACGTCGTACTCGGCCGCCAGCACGGCCTTGCCGGCACGGCCGTAGGGCGCCATGGCTGCGCACCAGCCGTCCGCCAGACAGTTCTCCGTCATCGCGAAGTCAAGCTGCGGTGCCAGCGCGGCGGCAAGGTCGGGCGCGTTCTTCTGCGCGATGCGCAGGCCAAGCCCGTGGGCGGTCTGCGCCAGCACGCGGACATAGGCCAGCACGTCCTCCGCTGCGATCGGAAATCCGGTATCGTTGATGTGCAGGTCGATGTTGTCGGGCTCCACTGCGCCGAAGCCCGCTCGAGGCGCCGGATGTCTAGGAAGCGCTCGCCCGGCCAGCCGGCATAGGCCGCGCCGAGCACCTCGGAGGGAAACGCGGCGGCATCGGCGCGCCAGTCCTCCAGCGTGCCCACGCTGACATAACAGATGGAAAGGACCCCGCGCCCCCTGAGCCGGGCAATGTCAGCGGCCGTGACCGCGTCTGGGTCGAGCCCCAGCAGAGGCGCGGTCACCTCGGCCTCCGCGACCGGACCGGGCGGCCGTCCGATCAGCCACTCCCAGGGCGTGCCGGAGGTCTGTGCCGCCGGGGGCTGTGCCAGAAGCGGCAGGACCGCGAGCGGCGCGAGCGCCGCGCGCAGCCGCCCCGTCACGCGAAGAAGCCGTCGGCGTCGAGCAGCAGCACCGGCTTTCGGTGCAGGCCGAGCTGCGCCCAGGTCAGCACCTCGAAGAACTCGTCGAGCGACCCGGCACCGCCCGGCAGCACCACCACGGCGTCCGAGTTCATGAACATCACCTTCTTGCGTTCGTGCATGTCCTCGGTCACGACGAACTGCGCCAGGTCGCGGCGGCCCTGTTCGCGGGCGATCAGGTGGATCGGGATCACCCCCATCGTGGCGCCCCCCTCGGCCATCGCGGCGCGGGCGACCTCGCCCATCAGGCCGACATCGCCCGCCCCGTAGACCAGCCGCCAGCCGTTCCGCGCCAGCATCCGGCCCGTCGCGGCCGCGGCGGCGGCATAGGCCGGGCGCACGCCGGGGCGCGAGCCGCAGAAGACGCAGACGGAACGGGTCGGCATGGGGGCTGGGGTCCTTCGCTTCGGGCCGTGCAGGCTTTCTTGTTCGGTCTTAGCGGGGTTGCTATGGTCGCTCAAGCAGCCGCCTTCGGGGAACGGGCGGGCTTCGGGGGAACCGGAATGGCGGATGGGGCAGGGCTGACACCGGCTGCGCGCAGGGGGCTTTCGCTTGCCGCGCTTGGCCTCGCAGGGGCGCTGGCCCTGTTCTTCGGCGTGCGCCTGGCGACCGCACCGCGCGCGCCCGCACCCGAGCCCGCGCCAGCGGCGGCCGAGGCGCCCGCTCCGGCGCAGCCGCCGGTCGCCACGGCCGAGGCGCCCGCCGCGCCACCCGAACCCGCGCCGGACGAGGCGGCGGCCGCGATCCCCGCGCCCGAGGCCGGCCCCGAGACTGCCGCCGGGGCGTCCGATGCACTGGCGGGCGGCGACACCGGCGCGGCGAGCGGGACCGGACCCGCGGAGGACGCGACCGCGACCGCGAGCGCGGCCGACGAGACCGCCGCGGCCCTGCCGCAGGACACGGACGAGACCGCCGCGGCCGCACCCGCTGCCGACGCCGCACCGGCCGCGCCGCAGCCGCTACCGCCAAGCTTCGACATCGTTCGGCTGGAGGCCGACGGCATGATGCTGGTCGCCGGCCAGGCGGAACCGCAGATGCGGGTCGGCGTGCTGGTCGACGGCGAGGAGCAGACATCGGCCCTGGCCGGCGCCGACGGATCATTCGCGGCGATGGTCGCACTTTCTCCCTCGGCGACGCCGCGGCTTCTGACCCTCAGCGCATCGGCCGAGGACGGCACCACGATCGCCAGCGCCGACAGCGTCGTGCTTGGGCCCGTCGCCCCGCCGCCCGTTGCCCCGCCGACCGAGACCGCCGAGGCCGCGCCGGATGCAGCCGCCGCGGGGGGCGCGGGCGAGGCTGTGGCGGAAGCTGCAAGCGAGCCGCCGGCACCGGCAGATGCCGGCACCTCGGAAGCCACGGCTGCGTCAGAGCCTGACGACGGGGCGCCCGCTGCCGATGCAGACGTGCCGGCCGTGGCGCTGGCCGACGCGCCGGCCGTTCCGGCGCCGCGACGCAGCCCGGCGGCGACACGGCAGCCGAGGTCACCGCGGGCGCCGACGGCGCCTCGGCCGGAGAGGAGCTGCCGCAGGTGATCCTGACCGACAGCGCGGGCACGGCCCGGGTGCTCCAGGGCGCGGGCGACGCACAGGAAGGGGACGCGGCCGATCCCGGGCTTGCGATCGAGGCGATCTCGTCCGGGCCGAGCGGCACGATTTCGGTTTCGGGCCGGGCCTCGGGCGGCGGCTTCGCACGGGTCTATGCCGACAACGCCGAGGTCGCGACGGTCGAGATCTCGGAAGGCGCCTGGGCGGCCCCGCTGCCGCAGGGCGGGGCAGGGCAGTTCACCCTCCGGGTCGACCAGATCGACACGGGCGGCCAGGTCGTGGCGCGCACCGAGACCGAGGTCACGCGCGAGACCCGCGACGAGCTCGACGGCCTCCTCGTCGAGGAGGTCCGCGCGGACGGCGCGGCGGGAACCGTGGTCGTGACGGTCCAGAGGGGCTTCACGCTCTGGCGGATCGCGCGCGAGAACTATGGTGACGGGCTGCTCTACGTGAAGGTGTTCGAAGCCAACCGCGACCAGATCCGCGACCCCGACCTCATCTATCCCGGTCAGGTGTTTTCGGTGCCGCTGGCCGAGGCGACCGATCCCGGCTGACGCCCGCGGGGGACAGCCTCCGGTGCCGGATTGCCCATCGGAGAGGCGGGATTCCGCCGTCTGGCACGCAGGGTGCCGTTTTGTGCGGCAGTGTCCCAGGACAAGCGTTGCAGGAATTAACCACATAGTAATCTAGTTCTGTCGCGCCGGATTTCTCACTTTTGCCCAAAGTCGCGGCTAAGTAGCTTCGTGCCGACGCAGAAGGGGATTCGCGTCCCGGGTACGATTGCACAATAAAGCAGCATCTGCTGCGCACGGTCTGCGGCGACGGAGAGCAGGAAGATGGCGACACTTTCGGGCAGCGGCGGGAACAACTCCATCGTCGGCTTCGAGGCCGAAGACGACAGCATTTCCGGCCT